>NZ_JBYCCV010000061.1:0-24781 GCF_057473825.1 Aliterella sp. E5.1 | reverse complement strand
TTACTCTCTGCTTGACTGTCTCTAGGTCTAGATGAGGACAGGCTTGGGTTACTTGACTCCTATACATTTATCTTTGCCAAAGTTTTCTTTATTTAATACTCTACTACCTCTGACCACAACTTAGTATCAGATCGAGAGGTCGCAGGTTCGAGTCCTGCTCCGCTACACAAAAAAACAATCATGGGGTGGGGACTTCAACGTTGTCTACTCGTCAGCGTTTGAAGAAAATTCCTTGTTCGCAACTTGTCTTTATAAGACCGAAGAATTGAGGATTATCGGTTTATAGGTTCGACTCCTAACCCGCCCCCCAAATATACAACTTTCTTGTGATGGGTAGCTCAGTGGTAGAGGGCTAAAACATCTTCTCTTGAAAAGTTCTGTGGAAGGAAACCTTCCCCACAGACTTTTCGCTATTCGCAACTTGCTTGTAAAAGCCGTTCGCGAAGCGTGGCGTTAGCCAAGAACTAGCTATCGACTCATAATCTAGTGGTCGCAGGTGTCCCCTGAGCCTTGCTGAAGGGTTCGATTCCTGCCCCATCACACCAAAAACCAAACATCAAAACTGTGACTAATTAACAACAATATCTGGCGGGTAGTTCAATTGGCAGAACAGCCGGAATCCTTGATTAATAACTTGTCTTTTAAGACCGAAAATTGAGGGTTATCGTAAACCGGAAGATCGCAGGTTCAAATCCCGTACCGCCAGCCGACTATATTTTGCCTGCAAAGGCTGAGGGATACATTATGAATTACAACTTTTTTACCAAAAAAAAGTCGGGAACTCCCCAAAATCAACCTGTTCCTGGGCGGGAAACAGAGATGATTCAAGGACGTTCTGGCGGCTATATATTTGATCCTGGCATTTGGAGTATGGTGCGTCGCTGCTTGCTGATTGGTACGGCAAAAAGCACCTACTACGCTGGGAAAAAAGAATTAACCGATGATTTTGTTAATGTATTGGTGAGTGCGATCGCATCTAACCCCACTCGTGTAGGCGAAGAAATTGTCTATGCTAGTGATGGTCGCTCTATCAATAACAGCGCTCCTATCTTGGCTTTGGTGCTGCTCTCGATGGGCGAAACCAAAGAAGCAAAGCAAGCGTTTCAAGAAATATTTTCTACAGTTATTCGTACTGGTAGTCATTTTTATGAATGGTTGAGCTATACCAAATCTATGCGTGGCTTTGGTAAGGTTGTACGAGAAGCTGGCAAAACTTGGCTGTCGCGGGAAGATGTCAAAGGCTTGGCTTATCAGCTATTGAAGTATCAACAGCGTCAAGGTTTTACTCACCGAGATGCTTTGCGTTTATTTCACGTCAAGCCACCTACGGAAGAACACCGTCAGTTGTTTGAGTGGGCAGTGAAAGGATGGGACGAATTGCCTACAGAAATTCCTACCCCCGCCCTTGCTCAAATTTGGTGGTATGAATGGCTAAAGCGCAACCCCGAACAGACTCAGCAAGCTATTTCTCAAGGACACTTGACGCATGAAATGGCTGCGCCTGTGGGCAAAATGAATAAAGCCGCATGGCAATTGCTGTTTGAGGAGATGCCCATTGGTGCAATATTGCGTAACTTAGGTTTGTTGACGCAATTAGATGTCTTGCGAACCGATAGCGGGGCTAACTTAAAGCGCCTCGAAGCAACGCTAAATAGTAAAGATCGTTTGCGAACTGGACGCATCCACCCTATTGATGTCCTCAAAGCACTGAAAACCTACAAGTCTGGGGGAAAACTCGGACGTAGCAAAAAAAATTGGCAACCCGTACCCCGAATTGTAGACATTTTAGAAAAAGCTCTAGAAATGTCTTTTGAGGTTGTAAAACCTACAGGTAAGGTGTTCATGCACGCTGTAGACGTTTCGGGTTCGATGTCCTGCGCTGTTGTAGATTCGGTTGGTTTGAGTTGCTGCGAGATTGCGACAGCGATGGCTTTGGTGACAGCTAAAGCTGAGAAAAATTATGAAATTCGTGGTTTTTCTACGGATTTTCGTGACTTGGGGATTACCGCCAAAGATACGTTTAGTTTGGCGCTGAAGAAGTCTAGCAATCAAAACTTTGGGGGAACAGATGCTTCGGTTGCTTATGGCTGGATGATTAAAAATAAGTTCAAAGCCGATGTAATTTGCTTTTGGACTGACTCGGAAAGTTGGGCGGGGTACAAGCACCCCTCCGAAGCACTAGCGCAGTACCGTAAAAAGGTTAACTCAGATGTGAAAGCGGTGTATGTCACCCTTGCACCGTACCAATTAACTTTGGTAGATCCAACCGATCCTTTGTCTTGGGATATGGGAGGCTTCGATCCGGGAATCCCTCGCATTATTCAAATGGTTGCTAATGGTGAGCTATAGTCGGTTTTTGGCGGGAAATCCTCGTTCAATTTTTGCCCTTATGGGACGAAGAATGTAGGGTTATCAACAACTGACACCTTTGGGGTTTGCGGGTGCGATCGCACCCGCTCCTTTAATTAATGCGATCGCACAGGCTACAAATTAAATACGTGCAAGTGTTGCTTTATTTAAGAAAGAGCAATATTTTAATATCCACAATTCATCTCATCCTTTTGACAGACGTAAATCTTGCTTAGGAATTTTAGGGTGAGCGATGCAGCACGTTATCTGGATATGAACTGGAAAATAACGCTCTCCTTTGTCTTAGGTGTCACATTGCTAACAATTGTTGTGGGATGGCTGACAATAAATGGAGTGTTGCCCATTCAGCAAAATATTCAATTTAGTGCTACTGAACAAAACTTCCTGAGAGTTTGGCTGGGGTTAGCGATCGCTCTGGGTTTAATTCTGCCCACTATAGCTTGGTTAGGATGGTTCAAAAATCCTCAAGCTCGGAAGATTTTAGGTTTTTACTTATTTACACTAATTGTTCAAATTGCAACGGAGCAAGTATCTAGCAGTATTGGAGTGCCAAGTTTAGTAGTAACAATTGGCACAACTTACACTGTATTTCGCCTTTGGCAACTTTGGCAAGGACAACAACTGATATATAAAACGGCTGAAAATTTATCGAATCCCAAACTAATAAGTTCGTTACTGTTGCTTTTAGGGCTATTTTGGAGCAGCAATTTGTTCATGCTGTTAACTTTGGGGTGGTCTAGCATATTGAGTCGAGGGTAGCTTAATAATGCGTTCAAGTATCCTTTATCTGTTGCCAACTTTCTTCTGTCTGTCCATAATCTACTAACAAATACAGTCTTTACCTCCCTTGAAAGGATGGATAATTGAGTTACTACTAAAATAATTATCAAAGAAGACTGGTTAGAGTAATGAGAAAATTAATAACTATTTTAGTCAGCGCGATCGCATTTTTAATCTTTGTCACTACTCCAGCTTTAGCGGCATCAACAACGGAGACAGCTACACTTTTTACTAACAACTGTGCGGGTTGTCATCTAAACGGCGGTAATATTGTCCGGCGTGGGAAAAATTTAAAGTCAAAAGCATTAAAAAAATTTGGGATGGATTCGACAGATGCGATCGCATCTTTAATCAAAAATGGTCAATATGCTATGCCAGCTTACAAAGGTCGTCTCACCGAGCAGCAAATTCTTGATGTCTCCGCCTATGTATTAGAACAAGCCAAGCGCAATTGGAAGTAATATGTTTAAGCCAATTTTTGCTCTAAAGCTTTGCATTCTTTGCTGTTGTCTGCTGCTGGGTGCTTGTGGAACAGTAGCCGCAACCACGGATAATATTTATCAATTGAGAACTATCCACAGCCCTGATGGTATCGGTAAGTTTTATCAAGGTAGAGAAATAGCTAAAGTTATGGGGCATACCGAAGCCCTTTGGTTAGAGCGTCCTTCGCGGGAAGTTGAAGAACAACCACAAAAGCTGATAGATGCTTTAAATCTCGCTCCTACAAGCGTTGTGGCGGATATAGGCGCAGGTACAGGCTATTTTAGCTTTAAATTAGCGCAAAAATTACCTTTTGGCAAGGTCTTATCTGTAGATATTCAGCCAGAGATGTTAGATATTATTAAATTTCTAAAAAGTGAAAATAAAATTACTAATGTAGAGCCTATTTTGGGCAGTCTTACTAATCCTAACTTGCCTGAAAATAGCATCGATTTAGCAATTATGGTAGATGCTTATCACGAGTTATCGCAACCCCGTGAAGTCATGCAAGAAGTTGTCAAAGCCCTTAAATCCAAAGGCAAAGTAGTATTAGTTGAATATCGGCGAGAAAACCCGTTTATTGCGATTAAAAAACTGCACAAAATGACGCAAAAGCAAGCAATCAAGGAAATGTCCGATGTAGGTTTAGAATGGGTAGAAACTAAAAGCTTTTTACCATCTCAACATTTGCTAATTTTTGCCAAAGCTTAAATTATAATCTTACCTTCTCTTCTAATATTTAAAAAACTAAATCCCTAGCAAAAAATAATATTTCAGTCGGCTAAAGCAGACTGAAATATTAGCCTGGGGTTTTAACCCTAGGCGGGATAGTAAGCTAAAGCAAATCTATTTCTACTAACTAAATTATATCTGCTGCAAACTTACCTAAATTCTCTTGCCTCCATTTTGCATCTAACATACGATTAGTTTGCAATTCTAATACTCTAATTCCTGTAATTGGAAGCTCATTTAATCTTTGCTGTAATTGTTTCCAAGATTTAATCAATTCATGAGCTACATTATAAGTTGCACATAATTGAGCGAAATCAATATTTTGAGGAGTAGCAAAAAAATCCTCAAAGGGCGGCTCAAACTTAGAAATAGGTAACATTTCAAAAATTCCTCCACCATTATTATTAATTAAGATAATTGTTAGATGCCCAACAAATTTGTTATTTAATAAAAATCCATTAGTATCGTGCAATAAAGCCAAATCCCCCGTTAACATCACACTACTTTGCTGACGATGAGCTATACCTAAAACTGTGGACAAAGTACCATCAATTCCATTTGCGCCGCGATTAAAAAATGGTTGTACGTGCGAATTACTAGGTTGCCAGAAAAATTCTACATCTCTTACTGGCATACTATTAGAAATAAATAACGATGTTTCTGAAGGTAAAGCTGTAGATAATAGCCAAGCAGTTTTACATTCAAATATTTGCTCTATTTCTGCTATCTCACTATCTAGTTTTGCCCTAACTTTAGCTTCACAATCACACCATAATTGCAAGTAAGAGTTGTGGGCTTTAGGTAAAAACTTGTAAGTTTCAGCCAATTGCTCTACAGAAACTTGTAGATGAGTTGTTTTACCATGAAGTGGATCTAAATTGTGATTACAGGAGTCAACAATCCATTTTTCAGATTGAGTATAAGTTAACCAATTTCGCAACTCTTTACTTGTAGGTAGTTCGCCTACTTGAATTACAACTTCTGGCTTAAGCTGCTGAGATAACTCAGGGTTTCTTAGCAGTAAATCGTAAGTAGAAATGAGATAAGGATTTAAGTTTGCGTAGTTACGAACAGGGGATAAACCTTCTGCTAGTACGGGAAACTGAAGCAATTTAGATAAATGCGCGATCGCATTTACATATTCTTGTGCATTCTCCGGTTGTGCAACCCCAGCAATAATAATCCCGCGCTTGGATTCCTGCCATTGCATCGGAAATGTAGGCACGGATGTCTGCATACGTCTAACTGATTGCTGATTTATGCCGCTAAAAAAGTCTTCCTCAATCAACAAGTTATCTGCAATCCCATCAGGAAGCGGCGCTAAAGGATCTCGAAAAGGGATATTTATATGCACCACGCCAGCGACAGGATAAAGCGCCCTTTCCCAAGCATGAATCATTGTTTGGCGCAAATACGCCAACATCCCCATGTCCACCGATGGTAAAGCTAATTCTGTTTGCCAATTTGGGTAAGTGCCGTACAATTTTAGTTGATCGATAGTTTGTCCTGAATGACAATCTCGAAGTTCCGGTGGGCGATCGCAAGTTAAAACGAGTATTGGTACTCTGCTTTCTTTGGCTTCAATTATTGCAGGGTAAAAATTTGCCCCCGCCGTACCCGAAGTACATACCAGCGCCACCGGAAGCTTGCACCTGCGGGCTATTCCCAGGGCAAAGAAGGCAGCACTGCGCTCGTCAAGGACTGGTAAGGCTTCTATACCTGTTTGCCTTGCAAAGGCGATCGCAAGCGGCGTAGAACGCGAACCTGGACAGATGACGGCGGTAGTCAAACCCAGACGCTTGAGTGTCTCTGTCAGTACGGAAGCAAAAAGTAGATTGGTATTTCTATAATCAATCATTGAGCGGGGATAAACCCCATTATTAAGTAAGCAAGTTCTTACTATTTTAGTTGGCGGTTTGCTGGCATTTGAGGAAAATTATGGATTCGATTCAACTAACTGGGATTCGCAGCTATGGTTACACTGGCTACTTAGCTGAAGAACAAGTATTGGGACAATGGTTTGAGGTAGATGTGACGCTGTGGTTAGATTTGTCTATAGCGGGTTCAAGCGATCGCATTACCGACACCATCGATTATCGCACCATTATCACTAGCGTCCAGCAGCTAATTAAAACTTCTAAGTTTGTTTTGGTGGAAAAATTAGCAACAGAAATTGCTCAATCTATTTTAGATATTGGCGGAATATCGCAAGTTAAAGTGCAGTTAAGCAAGCCTGCGGCTCCAATTCCTGACTTTGACGGTAAAATTACAATTGAATTGACTAGAAACAAAGACTAATTGTAGTTGAAGTTAAAAGTTTTTTGCTGCCAAGATTTATTTATAGTCGGATTGTAAGTAGCCAATAAATTTTCTTGGGAAAGAGCGACAATTGGCGTATCGTCGGCAACTATAGCTTGATTGAAGCAAATAACGCGATCGCAATAACGCCTCACCATATTAATATCATGAGAAACTTGTAATATTGTCCAGTCTTCTTCTTGCTTTAATTGATCTAATAACTGATAAAATTCAGTCGCACCTTGCACATCTATCCCAGCAAAGGCTTCATCTAAAACTAATAGCTTTCTTGACATTACTAGGCAATAAGCTAATAATACTCGTTTAAGTTCGCCACCACTAAGAGTACCAATTGCTCGATGTTGCAAATGATCGGCGCTTACTCGGCGCAAAGCTTGGGTAATAGAAGCTTGTCTTTGATGATGCTGCTGACGAGAAAAGAAGGCAATTCCTTGATTTTTTACCCAACCCATTCCTATCAATTCTCGAACGCAAATTGGAAAACTACGATCGAAAATAAAGTTTTGTGGCATATAGCCAATTTGATAGCGTAGAGATTTTAGTTGCTCAATTGAGCAATTAAAAATATTTATTTTACCAGAAGAACGCTTAATTAAGTTTAAGATTGCTTGAACTAGCGTGCTTTTACCTGCCCCATTTGCTCCTACTATAGCTGTATTTGTTCCTGAGAATAATTCAAAAGAAACATCTCGTACTGCTAAATACTTTCCTTGATAAACTGTTAAGTTTTTAACTTGTAATATTGGCACTCTTTCATTCATATCTACACTCTATAAATATTTTTACTATTACTTGCAAGCGGTTTCTATAGTTTGGAGATTAGCTTGCATTGCTCGAAAATAATGCTGCGGATCGAGCGTGCCTGATTCTAACGAATCTAAGGGTTGTAAGGTTAAATTCAAGTCTTGAGAGAGTGCTTTAAGCAACTTATTATCAACACCTGGTTCGCCAAAAATTACTTTAGTTTCGTATTGCTTGACTGCATTAATTGCTTTTTGTACATCGGTAGGTGAAAGTTGATCTTCAGGAATTTCTACTACTGCAACTTGCTTAATTTGGTAGCGATTGGCTAAATAAGGATAAGCATCATGAAAACTAATAAACGTGCAATTATTGGCATACTTTTGCAAACGCTGCTTGTATTCAGCATCAAGCTTTTCTAACTGTTGAATATAATTTGTAGCATTAGCTTGATAAGTTGCTTTGTTTTCAGGATTTGCGGCAATCAAACCATCGCGAATATTGGCTACTTGTTGCTTTGCTAAAACTGGATCTAGCCAAACATGAGGATTTCCCGCCAAAGGCTTAATATTTGCACTAGCATCAATTTCTTTTAGTTGCTTATTTTGAGCGGATTTTACAGTTCCGTCTAAAAATTCTTCAAAATTAATGCCGTTTTTTACTAATACATTAGCCGTTGCGATCGCACTTACATTTGCTGGTGTTGCTTGGTAGTCGTGGACTTCTGTACCCGGTGGAATCAAAATTTCTACTTGTTCCTCTCCAACTACAGCTTTGGTAAACCAGTACATCGGCAAAAAAGTTGTTACTACTTTGAGCTTAGGTGTTGGAGATGGTTGCTGCACTTGAGAATTAGATTGGTTGCAGCCTGCTAAAGCTGATAGGACTAATCCCAATATAAGTAAGCTCTTTTGACTTCGCATTTTGAACGGTAATTATAAATGTAATGAGAATGAGTATTATTATACTTATACAATGAGAATCAATTTCATCCGCCAGCAAGTTTTTAGCCATAAATGCCAGTATTTGTCAGTTAATGTGCTATTTTGCAGAATAATTACAGCAATGGAATTGATTGCAAGTCCTAGCTTTCCGGCTGCTAGGCACTTGCCCTTGGCAAGAAAGTAAGTTTAAAAAATGTGGGTAGTGAGGAGTAATATAAATGCACAAAAATTTATGGAACTTATTGCTGGTTAGTCCAGTTGTTTGTGGAATAGTGCTAGGGTTTGGCAAAGCGATCGCCCAAGAACCCGCCGTCTCAGATAACACAATGGCGCAGGTGACTTCCGTTTCGCAGCTATCAGACGTGCAGCCGACAGATTGGGCTTTTCAAGCATTGCAATCTTTAGTAGAGCGTTATGGGTGTATTGCAGGGTATCCTGACGGCACATATCGAGGCAACCGAGCGCTAACTCGGTATGAATTTGCGGCTGGGTTGAATGCTTGTTTAGACAGAGTAAACGAGTTAATTGCTACTGCTACTAGCGATTTAGTCAAAAGAGAAGACTTAGCAACATTACAAAAGCTGCAAGAAGAATTCGCTGCCGAATTAGCCACTCTGCGCGGACGAGTTGATTCTGTCGAAGCCGCCACCGCAGAACTCGAAGCCAATCAATTTTCTACAACAACTAAGTTAAGTGGAGAAGTAGTAGCGGCGGTAGCTGGGATTGTTACTGGAGATGATATTGATGGTAATGACCTCGATCCTTCTACCATACTTGGACACAGGACGCGGTTAGAATTTGCTACGAGTTTTACAGGTAGGGATGCACTAATAACGCAACTTGCGACTGGAAACTTTCCTGGGTTCTCTAGCGTGACGGATACCGCCGAGGGAGAATTAGGCTTTACTCAAGATGATAATAATCAGATTGGCTTAGAAGTGCTGTTGTATAGCTTTCCTATTGGTGAGAGTACAGAAATTGTTTTCGGTGCAGTGGGGACAGCCTTTGATGACTTTGCAAGTACCGTTAATTTTTTGGATGGAGATGGTGCAACAGGAGCATTGTCTAGTTTTGGTACGCGCAACCCCATTTATTATTTGGGAGATGGTGCGGGTTTAGGAATTAGAAAGCAGCTAGGCGAAAGATTGGAGCTTAGTTTAGGATATTTGGCTGGAGAAGCAAATAATCCAGGCGAAGGCGATGGTTTGTTTCAAGGTCCTTACAGCACGTTAGTGCAAGTAGTAATTAAGCCCACGGAAAGATTAAATATTGGCTTAACTTACATCAATTCCTACAATGCTGATGATACAGGCACAGGTAGCGGTCGTAATAGCTTTGCCAGGTTTGATGATACATTTTTTGAAGACTTGGGTATTGCATCGGTAGATGTCCCAACTAGCAGTAATTCCTACGGCGTAGAATTATCGTGGCAATTGAGCGATCGCTTTGTCTTGGGTGGTTGGGTTGGTTATACCAATACTCAGTTACTTTCTACAGCAGGGGGATTTGATCGCGGTGATATTAATATCTGGAATTATGCTGTTACCTTAGCTTTTCCAGACTTGGGTAAAGAAGGAAACTTACTAGGTTTTGTGGTAGGAATGGAACCAAAAGTTACTGATTCTAGCATTAGTTCCACAAACCCAGACATTGATGCAGAATTAGGGGCAGATGAAGATAATTCATTCCATATTGAAGGATTTTATCAATTTCAAGTGACAGAAAATATTTCAATTACACCAGGGGTTATTTGGATTACCGCCCCTGGATTTAACCAAGATAACAACGATATCGTAATTGGAGCGCTCCGAACTACTTTCACTTTCTAATTGCAAATAATCAGGGAAGCCTTACAAGCTTCCCTTTAACTATCGCTGCTACTCCCTACACCCGTACAAGTTTCATCTACCCAAGACGCAATATTACTAACTTTACTTGCAGGGGCTACGCGCACTTCCAAACTTGATTCTGGAAGCTTTGGCGCATAACCATTTTTGCTGTTTGTCTGTACTACCGCACTGTTATAAGTCAGTCCATTGGGACTTGCATTAATTTCCGTATTATTTGCTATAGCAGTAATTTCTGCATTATTTACGGATTCCGTTAGGACTCTAATCTCTGCTTCAGGGTTAAAGTTTAGGCCTAAAGCCGCAACAATTTGGTCGGGATGATTGCTCAAAGCCACAATAAAGGGAAACATTTGGATTAGTTGCGGTTCCAAATTAGTTAAAGTTGCCAAAATAAAGCTAGATGAAGGGCGACGCTGACCGTCGTAGGTTCCCCAAATGCGTAACTTTGTCATCCAAGGACGATTGCGCCGATAGTAAAGAAGCCATTTAACTTTCAATGATTGGCGTAGCTGCTGAATATCCACTAAACTTACCTCAAATACCAATATCAAAACCCTCTAGCCATAGGATCGCCAAACTTGGTAATTTTAGTCAAGAGTTAGGTGTTACATTGCTTATTCTGGATCGATACCTAATTCTTGCAGTTTTTGCAGCAAGAAGTCGCCTCTTTGACGTTCAGCTTGTAGTTCAGCTTCTGCTTGTTGGGCGCGTTGAAGTTCGGTTTCTGCTCTTTGATTACTTATTACTTCTGCTTCCTCTGGAGTTGGGACTAAATCTCCTTCAGGCATAAAAAACCGTAACTGCTCATTAAAAATGCCTAGATATAACTGTAATTCATTACTCCACAACCAGCCTCGATCGTTAGGTGCGATCGCAACGTATTGACGATAATTGAGTTGAAATCCGGCAAATTCCAAAGTATAAGGGTCAAACCAGAAGTAATCGGGAGTGCGGAAAATATCTTGATACAGTTGCTTTTTCAAACCGCGATCGGTTTTAGCGGTGGAGTCGGACAGAATTTCTAAAATAAAGTTGGGATACTTGCCATCTTCTGCCCAAACCACCCAGCTTTTGCGCTCTTTGCGCTCCGTATCTAGCACCACAAATAAATCAGGCCCTCGGACATCTTCAGATTTGCGTTGACGAGTGCTGTAATAGATACTCAAATTAGCCCCAGCAAAGAAGTCCTGACGGTCTTGCCACAAGCGTTCTAGGCTGGTTAATAGTAGGATAATTTGTTTGAGATGGCGGTAAGATTCCAAGGGTGGCTCGTTGCTCAATAAGTCGCTGGGGGGAAATATTGGGGTATCAGTTTCGCTGCTTTGTACCATATTACTAAAAAATAGTTGCAGTCTTTAGGCTACTTACAGTCTATCTAACTAAAGAGGGGAAAAATTGCGATCGCACATCACAAAATCTGCTGTAGTAATAATCAACAGTCCAACTAAGCAATCAAATCGCCTTCACAAAGTAATAAAATTGTATTTATAAAAGCCTTTAATTCAGGACAGACTTTGACTGCTACCATCAAGTCATTGTCTTTTAAAATGCGTAGTGCATCGCGTTCCTTGTCATAACTGCGTTGGCTTTTGCCACTTTCAAATATTTCTTTAATCCGATAGGATGGCGGATTATTATGATTAACTTGCTCTGGCGCTCCGGTTGGTGCAGATTTATTGTGTTTAGCCAATTTTTGAATAGTTAACAAAAATGGTAGCAGCCAAGCTTCAAAATCATGTTGTGCTACGTGAGGGTAGAACTTTGGATTGTTTTCTACCCAAGCTGTCATTTTTGCCTTAGTATCGGCTCCATCTTTAAAATCTTTTGTTCCTGTGTAGACATCGGTTAGAGCAATTACAGCATCATAATCATCGTCACTCAGCAAATTCTCCACAACACGCCGGAGTTTTTCTTCTTTAGGAATGCGACCATCAGATGATATAAACTTAAGTTTGGGCATTTGTTTTTGTAGGCGTGTTTTGAGGAACGCTTCTAAAACTGGCTTAAAAGCCTTTTCTGTCTTTCCTTCAACTAAAATTGCGATCTTCATGGACGACCGCCAATTAAGTTCATCTGCCAAATTTGATCCAAGCTATAGTCTTTTAACCATTCGCTCCTGGTAAAGTTGCAGGACTCATTGATTGAGGTAAACGGACGGGGCTTTTTGAAGCAACATTTAATGCACCGTAAAACGTACAGGAAGCTAATCGCTTACGAAGATTCTCCGGCTCTTGATACATTTTAGGAACTTGAAAGAGCGATGTTTCATAAGGATTATGATCCCAATTTGGACGTAATAAGTTTTGATCTTGCGTATTAAAATACTTAACATCTGCTCCATGAGAATTTATATGCTTGAAAGGTTCAGAGGCATTAGGCTTATTCTTTTGGGTTAAGGTTTCTACTCCAATTTCATAGAACTGTCCTTTTGGATCGAGTTGGAGATAGTAATCTAATGGTGCATATCCACCGGATACACTCATTGTTAGTGCGATCGCTAATTTATCAGCTTTGTCACGAGTCATCATCTCGCTCAAACCGCCCATATCTGATATTTTTGATTGCAATTGACCATTAGCGGAGGCTGCCAGAAGTGAGAATATTTCAAGTAAAGAAGTTTTACCTACACCATTAGCGCCAATCATCACAGTTAAAGGTCGCATCTCAACTTCAACGGAAAACAAGCGGCGGTAGCCCTCAATTTTTATAGATTCAAAGGAATTCATAGTATTGTCTTCTATATTCATAGTCGCGTTTATTACACCTAAGCCTATTACCAGGCATTATCATATTTTTTTTGAAAACCTTTGCTTTACAAGCATCCCAATCGCAAGGTTTATAAACTTATTATTGCTCTAGCCAATCATGCCAGAAGATAAAGAAATTGTTGTGGAATTTAATAATGTTACTTTTAGCCTGCGCGATCGCTCTTTAGTATCCAATCTCAATTTCTCTGTCGTTCAAGGAGAAGCTTTAATACTTTTAGGGCGCAGTGGTAGTGGGAAAACTACCACCATGAAGCTAATTAATGGTTTATTTGCGCCCACTCAAGGAGAAGTCAGGGTTAGAGGGCGATCGACAAAAGATTGGGATTTAATTAAGTTGCGGCGTACTATTGGCTATGTAATTCAAGAAGTTGGCTTATTTCCCCACTTTACGATCGCACGCAATGTTGGTTTAGTTCCCGCTTTGGAGGGCTGGAATCCCAAACAGATTAAAGTGCGGGTTTACGAGTTATTGCAATTAGTGGGCTTAGATCCGGTACAATTTGGCGATCGCTATCCGCACGAATTATCAGGAGGACAACGCCAGAGAGTAGGGGTAGCCAGGGCTATAGCTGCCGATCCGCCGATATTATTGATGGATGAGCCTTTTGGCGCATTAGATCCAATTACGCGCTTAGAATTGCAGCAGGAGTTTCATCGGCTGCAACAGCAATTAAATAAGACGGTTGTGTTTGTAACTCACGATATTCAAGAAGCTTTTGTTCTTGCTTCTCGAATTGGTTTAATGGAGACTGGGCGCTTGGTAGTATTGGAAACACCCACAGAATTTTTAAAATCTTCCCAACCAGAAGCGATCGCATTTTTAGACTGTTTAGGGATGTTCAAACCATAAATGAATTTTAGCAATTTTTTCTTAGTTAAATATGGCTATGATATCTTTCAAGCAACGGGCAAACATTTATTTTTAGTTGGTACGGCGATATTTTTTGCCACCATTATCGGGATTCCTTTGGGAATCGTTATTACTCGTCAGGCAAATCTGCGTCAACCAATTTTAGGCATTGCCAATGTCCTCCAAACAATACCTAGCTTGGCTTTGTTTGGCTTTTTGCTGCCAATCCCAGTCATTGGCGGTATTGGCGAACGTACGGCAATTATTGCCCTAACTTTATATTCTTTTTTACCAATTATTCGCAATACTTACACTGGAATCGTTAATATCGATCCGGCTATTCGCGAAGCTGGGAGAGGGATGGGGATGACCAGCCGCCAATTATTACTTCAAGTAGAAATTCCCTTAGCTTTGGGGGTAATTTTGGCAGGGGTGCGCGTGGCGGCGGTAATTGGTGTTGGCGTGGCGACAATTGCGGCGGCTATTGGTGCGGGTGGTTTGGGTGAATTTGTATTTAGAGGGATTGCGACGTTAAATAACGAACTAATTTTAGCAGGGGCAGTTCCGGCGGCGGCGATCGCTTTATTGTTAGATGTAGCTATTGGTTGGCTTGAAGGGCGGTTTACAAAGGTGGCTAGAAGATGAAAAGGTTTTTGGCGTTATGCTTATTAAGTTTTGCTTTAATACTGGGGATTTATAGTTGTTCTGCTCCTAGCAATACTATTACGATTGGCTCCAAGGATTTCACCGAACAAGATATTTTAGGCGAACTTTTGGCGCAGCACATTGAAGCAAATACTAAGCTCAAAGTCAATCGTCGCTTGCATCTTGGCGGTACATTTATTTGTCATGAAGCAATTAAAGCCGGACAAATTGATGCTTATGTCGAATATACAGGCACAGCTTTTACTACGATTTTGAAGCAAAAGGCAATTACCGACCCGCAAAAAGTTTATCAGCAATTAAAACAAGCTTATGCCGAACAATTTCAGTTAGAAGTTGCACTTCCTCTAGGCTTTCAAAATACTTTTGCGATGATTATTCGCGGCGATGATGCTAGAGCAAAAAATGTGCAAACAATCTCCCAAGCAGCTAAATATACTCCCCAATGGCAAGCAGGTTTTGGCTACGAATTTAGCGAACGGGAAGACGGTTTACCAGGACTTAGTAAAACCTACAATATCAAGTTTACTAAACCACCCAAAATTATCGATTTAGGTTTGCTATACCAAGCGTTGCAACAAAAGCAAGTAGATATAGTTGCCGGAAACTCTACCGATGGGGCAATTGGGCGCTTAGATTTAGTTGTGCTGACTGACGATAAGCAATACTTTCCACCCTACGAAGCTGCGCCAATTGTGCGTCAATCTGTTTTAAAACAGCATCCAGAATTACAAAGTGCGATCGCGCAATTAGGCGGCTTAATTGATGAAGAACAAATGCGTCGTTTGAATTATCAAGTCGAAGGCGAAAAGCGAAATGTTAAACAAGTTGTTAGCGATTTTTTAAAAGCAAAAAAGTTAATTAAATAAGGGTATGGGGATTGACTTGGGGGCTATTTTCAGTTTAAAATTTGTGTTAAAATTGGAAATCTTAACTTCAATAATATTTTCGCAAACACTCCCATTATATAATTATGTGTCAATAGGTAAAAAGACGCAAGCGAAAGTCCAAAAAAGCATTAAAGTTTTAATATAAATACATGATGATTTAACGCATCAAAACTAATTTAAAATCTTCATACTGGAAAGCTATTTAATGTTAGTTAAAGAAAGCAAACAACGCAACTGGCAGCCAATAATTAAGCAATTTGAGGCAATTGTTGGTAAAAAAGGGGTGGTACAGCGCCGGGAAGAATTGATTACCTACGAATGCGATGGATTAGCCAGCTATCGCCAGCGCCCGGAAGTAGTAGTATTGCCCAGAACTACTGAGCAAGTAGCAGAGATAGTCAAAGTATGCGATCGCAATTCTATAGCTTTTATTGCTCGTGGTGCAGGTACGGGCTTATCGGGCGGGGCTTTACCTACAGAAAACTGCGTACTCATTGTTACGGCTTTAATGCGGCAAATAATTGACATTGATTTAGAGAATCAAAGAGTCACCGTGCAGCCGGGAGTAATTAACAACTGGGTAACGCAAGCTGTAAGTGGTGCTGGATTTTACTACGCGCCCGATCCTTCTAGTCAAATTATTTGCTCAATTGGTGGTAATGTAGCCGAAAATTCCGGGGGCGTACATTGCCTAAAATATGGCGTAACTACCAACCACGTTTTGGGACTAAAATTAGTATTGCCCGATGGCTCTATTGCCGATGTTGGCGGACAAATACCAGAGATGCCTGGATACGATCTTACTGGAGTATTTGTCGGTTCGGAAGGCACGTTAGGTATTGCAACAGAAATTACTTTAAAAATTCTCAAAACTGCCGAATCAATTTGCGTTTTACTTGCAGACTTTACCAGTATTGAAGCGGCAGGAGCGGCGGTTTCTGACATTATCAGCGCGGGGATAATCCCGGCGGGGATGGAGATGATGGACAATCTCAGCATCAACGCTGTAGAGGATGTTGTGGCGACAAATTGCTATCCCCGCGATGCGGAGGCAATTTTGTTAGTAGAAGTAGATGGTTTGCAAGTAGAAGTAGACGAAACGAAGAAACGGATTGCAGCTATTTGCAAGCAAAACGGAGCTAGAAATGTTACTTCAGCAAAGGATATAGAAACGCGCAATAAGTTATGGAAAGGGCGTAAAGCGGCTTTTGCGGCGGCGGGACATCTTAGCCCAGATTATTACGTGCAAGACGGGGTAATTCCCCGTACTAAGCTATCTTTTGTACTGCAAGAAATTGAGAATTTGAGCCAAAAATACGGCTACAAAATTGCCAACGTATTTCATGCTGGAGATGGAAACTTACACCCACTAATTCTTTACGATAATGCCGTACCTGGGGCATTTGAAAAAGTAGAAGAATTGGGCGGAGATATTCTCAAGCTTTGCGTCCAAGTAGGCGGTAGTCTTTCTGGAGAACATGGAATTGGCGCAGATAAAAAGTGTTATATGCCGAGTATGTTTACACAAATAGATTTAGAAACTATGCAGTATGTCCGCTCAGCATTTAACCCCAAAGGTTTGGCTAATCCAGACAAAATATTTCCTACACCTCGTACTTGTGGTGAAGCTGCAAATGCTCAAAACATCAAGCAATTTGAGAAAGTAGAGTTATTTTAATACAACATTAATAAACGCTCATAGCTAAAGCTATTTTCATGTAGCTTTAGCTATGAGCAAGCAGGTTGGAATCCTAGGCAAGCATACAAGTCAAGGGATAGACTAAACTTTTCTTCTAACTACAACTTTTTGGCAGGTGCTAGGACGACTAAACCATCATACTGCTCTTGTTTGCTAGTAGTAATGGTTGTTGAACTAAAGCTACGGACGCTACCAATAACTTGCTTAAAAAATTGAAAATCTGGGGCATTAAATACCGTCGGTGCAAGACCGCATACCCAAGCTAACGAAGAACCCATATTGATATAAAAAGAACCTTGATTAGAAGTAGGCAAGGAACTTGTAGCTGTAACAAAGTTATAGTCTTTTGGTAGTTGTTTTTGAGGCTGGGGTAATAATTCTTTCATTGCTCCTAATCCCATGGAAATTAATAGAGTTTTATCATCTACCCAACTATAAGCAAATACACTTTGTTCGCCAAAGTCCCAAGTATTGATAGAAAAACCATCAATATCATTGTAAGTATTGACGGATAATGCACCGCTAAAAATCCCCTCAACTGATTTGCCTAATTTACTTAAACTAGATTCAGCTTTAGGGCGATTTGTTGTTTGGACAAAAAAGCCTAAACCCATCTTTAATTGACTACTTAGCAAGCCTTGTTCGGTAGGATAGAAAAATAAAGCAAACTCGCCGTCCATCCAGCCTAAAATATCTTTGTTGAGGTCTAACCCGGTGGTACTGGTAACAGCTTGGTTGAGCTTTGTTAGTCCATCTTTTAACTGCGGATTGCTACTTAGTACAGTTACTAGCATTTGCCACTGTCCATAGATATTGCGCCCAGTAGTTGCAGAGTAGGCGGGTGCGGGTATACGCGGGAGTAATTGCGCGGTATTGGGAGTAAGGTTACTAGCCAAATTGGGCTGGCGGCGATAGGCGTTGAGTTGCAAGCGCAAGCCTTTTTCTTGCTCCCATACCAAACCATTTAGCGAACTATATTGCTCTACTTGGGCAGAATTAAAGGCGCTTGGCGGGATGGGAAATGGTAAATTAGGATCTTGGGCTAAGGACTTGAATAAAGCTAAAAATTTATTAGGGTCTTCGTAGAGAGTAAATAGTGCTTGACTATATTGAGGATGCTGAGTTGTCTGTTTAAAATTAGGGTTTTGCGCTAAATTAGCACTGCCTAGAGGCTTGTCTATTAATTGTTCAATCGGTTTAGCAGTGCTGGATGTAACTAGATATCCTGGCAATAGTGCGATCGCCATACCTCGACGTTTGATAGTATTTGGTTTAGAGATAGGCAAGGTGGGTAAGTCTGGGATTGCAGCTACCAACGATTTAGGCATAGACAATTTAGAAGTTTTTGGTAGCAACTTAGTAGAAACTGGCGGGGTAGCTTCTGGAGTATTAGGTGTAGTGGGCGCTGGAGGTTTCCATTCCAAAATTCTCACACCTTTATATTGTCTTTCTGTAACTTCTTGCTGCTTATTTGCCTTAAATTTATCTATCAATGCTTGCAACTGCTGTTCGTCTTTTACCGCCGCCAAAATCAAAAAACTAGCATCTAAACTGGCTGGTTTTAAGACTTTTTGCGGCATAAATGCTACAGCTACTTGTTCTCCTAACCAAGGTTTGATATCTGTTTGATAATTTAAACCCATTTGAGGAGGAAATATCTTTTCTGCATTAGCGAAAATTTGCGCAAATAATTCAAACTTGCTTAAGCTTTGCCATTTTTCTGTTTTGGTACTAATCAAACCTACCAATGGTGTATCTGGGGTAAAAGCTGTGCAACAGGCGTTGGAGATAATAGTTTTTGGGGGAGGGTTTGAGAATCAAGCGCCACAGTGTTTACTGCTAGTATTGATGATGCGAAAAGTGCTAACAAGTTTTTTACCTAATATTTAAAATATTACTTTGCATCTTAACTTAGCTAACTAGACATATTTAAAATGCTTTAAACTTTTATAAGTCTTTACTTATTGATTGTACTAAAAGGCAATACAACTGTAAAAGTAGTTCCTAGTCGCACTTCACTATTAACCTTAATTGTGCCACCGTGCAATTCTACATACTGTTTAACAATTGATAATCCAAGACCTGTACCTGGAATTGATACTGCTAACAAGATTAGTAACAATTCGATTGCTGTCTAAAAGCATCAGCAATAATAAAGGTAAAAACAAACAACAGATTAAAAGATTTAATAAATTTTCCTGCAAAGATATACTGTTGGTAGCTTGAGGCTGACCTACCCACCTGGCAAGAGGCAAGTAAGTAATTATTAAGTTGGCAGTTAAAGCATTAGCGATTCCATTTACGGCTTGCTTAAATATTGTCAATAAAAGCTGCGTACCATCTAAATGCAAAAATAAAGAATAAAACAACCAACCCAAAGGCATACCAACAAACAGCCAGTAAAGCATATCTAATAGAAGAATATTCTGTTGGTGTTCGCGCAATAAACCTATAAAAAAATTCTAAAACAAGAATAATTGCTGTGTAGGGATGATGCACAAAAATATAGTTTGAATGCGAGAAACAACTGCTACTAATAAACCCCAACTATTACCAAAGAGGTATAAAATAATCAAACTAGCAATGCTACCGAACAAAAAAGATATTCCGAAAAATAAATCCAACGTGAAATAGTTGCCGGATAATGCTGCTAGGCTGAGAAGAAGTAAGGCTAGAAAAGATCTTTTACTAAAAAAAGGTGATAGCATCATGCCTTAAATAGTTGTAGGTTTAAAAACACAGACTAATTGCAAATATGATTATTTTACTAGGGGGCTAAATCAATATAAACTAAATCAGTATACTTACTATTGTTATTAATAGATGAATTAGGATGAATGAGACTTATTCTCAAATAAAGACCCTAGTTAGTCAAGAAAATTTTTGCCTGTGGGAAAACCTCAACTCTATCAAACAAAAAACAATAACTCAAGCGATCGCATCTACAACTAATCCGCAGTGTGTTGTTTATCCCCAGACTCCCGCAGAACTAGCATCTATTCTTGCCCATACTTACAATAGCAATGGCAAGATTTTACTTTGTAGCGGTGGTAGCAAACTTACTTGGGGTGGGTTAGCACACAATGTAGATGTAGTTGTGAGTACCGAAGGATTAAACCAAGTAATTGAACACGCTGTAGGCGATTTGACAGTGACTGTAGAAGTTGGAACCAAATTTGCTGATTTGCAGGCTGCTTTAGCAAAATCTGGGCAATTTCTCCCCCTCGACCCTACCAGCCCCGACCTAGCTACCATAGGAGGTATTATCGCTACGGGGGATACAGGTTCGTTGCGCCAACGCTACGGTGGAGTAAGAGACTTGTTGCTAGGTATTACCTTTGTCCGCGCCGATGGACAAATTGCCACGGCGGGAGGACGGGTAGTAAAAAATGTTGCTGGGTACGATTTAATGAAATTATTTACTGGCTCTTATGGCACACTAGGCGCAATTTGTCAAGCCACCTTGCGAGTCTATCCGCTACCAGAAGCGTCCGCAACCGTCCTGTTGATAGGAGACGTAGAAAAGCTTACCCAAGCAACCAAAACCCTCCGCGCTTCAGCCTTAACCCCTACCAAATTTGATTTATTGTCACCTGGGTTAGTCAAAAATTTGCAGTTGGGTGAGGGGGTAGGATTAATTGCTAATTTTGCCAGCTTAAAGGAAAGCGTCAACCAACAGTCAGCAACCCTTGTAGAAGTAGGGAAACAGTTGGGATTGCAGAGTGCTGTTTATACAGATACACAAGACACTACTATCTGGCAAAAATTGCAGCAACAAATGCGCCAACAGGAGACATCGCTGATTACTTGCAAAATAGGAATATTACCAGCCGCCGTAGAGGTATTGTTGCAAATAGATAGTGCAAGCCGGGGAATGAGCTTAATTCATGCAAGCAGTGGCTTGGGGGTGTGGAGATGCCCAGCCGATACTACTGTCGCAGAGATTTTACAAGTGCGATCGCTTTGTCAAAGTCAGGGTGGTTTTCTTACAATATTAGAAGCACCTATTGCTTGCAAGCAACAATTAGATGTGTGGGGTTACTCTGGTAACTCTTTGGAATTGATGCAAAAAATTAAACATCAATTTGATCCCAAAAATATCCTTAATGCTCACCGTTTTGTAGGCGGAATTTAGATAAATTTTTAATTATGCAAACTTCCGAAACTCCTAAAAGCGACTTTGCAACTCTAAGTAATATTAATGGCTTTGATGAGCAAAACCCACCCAATCCTAAATTAATTGATACTTGCGTCCACTGTGGATTTTGCCTTTCTACTTGTCCAAGTTACAGAGTAATTGGTAAAGAGATGGATTCGCCTAGAGGCAGAATTTATCTGATGGATGCCATTAATGAAGGAAAAATACCTTTAAATGAAGCGACAGTAGAGCATTTTGATTCTTGTTTAGGTTGTCTTGCTTGCGTGACAACTTGCCCATCTGGAGTACAGTATGACAAATTATTAGTGGCAACTCGTCCGCAAATTGAGCGCAATTATCCCCGGAGTTTGCCCGATAAATTAATTAGACAAATCATTTTTTCTTTATTCCCTTACCCGAATAGATTGCGCTTTTTACTTGCGCCTTTATTGGTATATCAAAAGCTTGGCTTACAAAAAATTGTTCGCTCTACAAACTTACTCAAAAAAGTATCTCCACGCCTAGCAGCGATGGAATCAATTTTACCGAAAGTTACTCTCAAAGCCTTCCAAGACAACTTACCTACGGTCATTCCCGCTCAAGGAGAAAAACGTTATCGTGTAGGCATGATTTTAGGTTGCGTACAGCGCTTATTTTTCTCCCCAGTTAATGAAGCTACAGTAAGAGTTTTAACTGCTAATGGTTGCGAAGTAATAATTCCGCGTAGTCAAGGCTGTTGTGCGGCGCTTCCCGAACATCAAGGACAATCGCAGCAAGCGCAAAGTTTGGCTAGACAAATGATTGATAGTTTTGCAGATACGGAAGTTGATGCGGTAATTATTAATGCTGCTGGATGCGGGCATACTTTAAAAGAATACGGTCATATATTACAAGATGACGCCGAATATAAAGAAAAAGCTCAAGAATTTGCAAGTAAAGTTAAAGACGTACAAGAGTTTTTAGCAACCGTAGGACTAACAGCAAAACTATCTCCTATTACCGATGAACAATTAACTATCGTTTATCAAGATGCGTGTCATTTATTGCACGGTCAAAAAATTAGCGTCCAACCGCGTCAGTTGTTAAAACAAATTCCTCAAGTCAAACTAGCTGAACCAGTTGATGCAGCTTTATGTTGTGGTAGTGCGGGTGTTTATAATATGTTGCAACCGGAAGTTGCGGAGGAATTGGGCAACCAAAAAGTGGAAAATTTACTCAATACGGGTGCAGATTTAATTGCGTCCGCTAACCCTGGTTGTACGTTGCAAATAACTAAACATTTAGAGTTGCAAGGTAAAAAAATCGATGTAATCCACCCCATAGAATTATTAGATTATTCAATTCGGGGAATAAAGTTACCTAAATAAGTTATGAACTGGCAAGAAGTTTGTGCAGACAAAGCATTGCAAGATATCCCCTACAAAATTGAGCTTAATCGCTGGGGTCAAATTGTTATGAGTCCAGCGAAAAACAAGCATTCTGTTTATCAAGGTTTAATTCAATCAATAATTCAATCAATGGTCAAACAAGGCTTAACTTATCCAGAGTGTCCAATTCAAACTGAGGATAATGTAAAAGTAGCTGATGTAGTTTGGATTTCTAGAGAAAGATATAAACAGATCAAGAACGATGATATTTGTTCAATTGCTCCAGAAATTTGCATTGAAATAAAATCATCTAGCAATACGCTAGAAGAAATGAAGTTTAAAAAAGAGCTTTATTTTAAGGCTGGCGCATCAGAATTTTGGTTGTGCAATGAAAACGGAGAAATGAGTTTTATAGCCCAGATGGACAGATAACAAATTCAGCAATTGTACCAAGTTTCCCTACTTTCATTGAGCTTTAAATTTTTATAATGAGTGTTTGCAACATTTTTTCTATATAGCAATCTTAAATCAATTGTGAACATTGTTGGGGCGCAATGCATTGCGCCCCAACAATGGTTATATGTTTATGAATTAAATAGGATTTCTATATGATTTACAATCGTTAATTGCCATACAAATATTTATAGAAAAATTAAGTTTAAGAACTTCGGAAGGAAGCATAAAGATGATTTATTTCCTTACAAGCGTCTATAAAAGCCTCAGCATCTTTTTTGTTCGGGAAGCTATATAATCGTTCCCCTGTAGATGGTTCTCCGGTGTCTTTACCATTGCAGTTTGTTACAGTTGGTATGCTGTGAACATCAAAAGATTTTGCAAAAGTAACTTTAACATTCCAAACCATAGTTTTTATACCTTTATTAGATATCTCAATATCATAAATTAATTATATTGTTTTCAATGCCTTAGTAGAAAACAATAATCTAAAAAGAGGTTTATAAAAAACCATCTTACTTAGCTGCTAACAAGTTCCCTAGAAGTGTGACGCTGCGTTGCCACCAACCACTTACCGCCTGAAGGCGCGAGGGTAATGCCGCGACGTACAGGTATTACCGCTTGATTTCCAGCAATCGCCAAACTGTAGCGAGACATCACGGTTGCCAACACTAATTTCATCTCATATAAGGCAAATGCCATGCCAATACAGCGCCGATTGCTACCTCCAAAGGAGATGTATTCGTACTACGAGAATTGCCGCTCTAGAAAGCGCTCTGGCTTGAACTGCTTGGGTTCTGGGTAAAGGTCTGGGCGATGGTGAGTTAAATAAATGCAGGGAGCAAGTAAAGTATCTTTGTCAAACTCTTGTCCCATAATACTGGTAGAAGAATTGGCAATACGGAAAAAAGCAAGGATCGCAATGGGATAAATTCGCAGCGTCTCTTGACAAATGGCATTTAGATAGGGAAGTTTGGAAATCGCACTAAAGTCTAAATTCCCCAAGCTTGCTAAATCATCCATAAGTTTGCGCTTAACTTCTGGCAAATGATGAATCCAGTACAAAGCCTAGGTTAAAGCCGAACCAGTCGTTTCATGACCTGCAACAAGTAAAGTTAGCAACTCGTCGCGTAATTCTAGAGCCCTCATTGGTTCGCCATTTTCATCAATAGCTGCCATTAGCAAACTCAGAATATCTACCCGCGACGAATCCGGATGCTGGCGGCGATCGCTTATTTGGGCATATATAATCTCATCTATTTGCGCTCTTTGGCGGAGGAATTGCCCCCCAGGACTCCAAGCACCCAAATCTTGCCGTAAGGCTTTAACGGATTTCGCGGAATTCCCCTTCCTCGCCGCAGGCAGGGAGGGGATGGATAGCGGGAGACTCTTAGTCTCCAATTAGTCTTGACTTTCACTTCTAGGTATGAGATTATACATATACCCAAAGCTCTAGTTGGGAGAGAGGACGTAGCCGCAGTTGGCGAACCGCTTGCAGAGCAGATAAAAAGACTAGAAACTGCACTGAACTTGAAAGGTGAATAACGTAACTTTTCATACAAAAGTTCTAAACCCAAAAAACAAATATTTTCGTCTCAGGAAGTGGGACGACTGCCTATGGAGGCTGAGTAAGTCCAACATCGTTACTAGATGATGAAGGCATCGGCTGATGAAGTGGGAAGCTCCGAGGACGAATAAAACCGTCCCTGAATTGAGCTTGGTTGGAAGCCCCAACCT
>NZ_JBYCCV010000060.1:0-24814 GCF_057473825.1 Aliterella sp. E5.1 | reverse complement strand
GACGAAAGCTCCCATCAGGCATACTGAAATCACATCGCCAGCCATGTTCACTCAAAGCTGGCAATAATAAAAATCCTTTGTAATCCTCGCCTAGTGGAGCATTATCGACAACTCCTAAAGACACTTGAGCGATCTCTTTCAATACTGTAGTAGCAGAAATCAACTGTAAAGGCTCATTGACTTCGAGCATTAATCCCTCAATCCAAACCTGTCCTAGAGGCAGTAGCTTCTTGCCTCTAAGACCACGAGTCATCCGCGCTAACTCCTCAAATTTTCTCAACCACTCCAGTGTTTTGCTGGGAATATCGTCACTGACGCGGTATTGCTTAGGACGACCTTGCCCTTTTATTGCATTACTTTTCTCCAGTGCGCGTAAATGAAGTTGCACTGTACTTTTTCCTAATCCAGTCTTTTGAGCTATGTCAGTGCTATTAACCGAGTCAAAATCGGCAATGTACCAATAGACTTCAGCACAGCTTATCGGGAATTTGATTTCGGTCATTTTGTTTCTTCCTTAAACGTATCATTTTTGTAGTATGAATGCAATAAATAGTGCATAAGCGTGAGGTGATCACTTACTCGACCCCGCCTACGATGGCGAACCGACAGCATTGTGTCAAAAACTTAGCCGAGGGGAAGTGATACCTTTGACAGTCAAGGGAACAACTATCGCCGATAGGACAGCTAACCCAAAGGCGATCGCCTAGTTTCTAGGGGGTCTACAATAATTTAGTTGAAACCAGAGTTAATCTTGTGGAAACCAATCAACTTGACCTGTTTGCTGGCGTTGCAATTCCTAGAAGTGGCAGCAAACCAAAAAGCCTAAGCATGGATGCGGCTGCATTGATGGAGTGGAAGGCAAAAATTGCAGCACATCAGCAACGAACGAAGGAAAATCAGCTTGTGCAGGGAACTTTGTTTGAGGTGGTCAAGACGCACGTTGACCCTGACGAGATAGACCCTTTTCACCTCCGCCTATGCCCAATGTCATTTTATCGCCTGCCAACAGATAGCCCAGGGGATGCGTGTATATATTTTGTGTTAGATAGTGCGGCTGGGTTAATCTTGTATGTTGGAGAAACCAGCCGAAGTAACAGACGATGGAAAGGAACCCACGACTGCAAAAGGTATTTAGACAAATACCAAAGTCTGCATTACCAACACAGGCTTTCATGTGCAGTTAATATGGCGTTCTGGTGGGATGTACCTGCGGTGGCAATGGCTAGAAAGCAGATAGAGTTAGGGTTGATTGAAAAATGGCGATCGCCGTTTAATAAAGAAAATTGGTTTTTATGGAGTACACCATTTGTTTAGACAGTTTTTACTTTTCATTTGCTATAGACGCAAGATTAATCATTCTAAGTTTTAATATTTGTGCGAAATCAACTCTAGTGCTGGTGGCAGTTTGAGTATTTGCAGGTGGGCGTATTCCGAGTAATAGGTTGAGAGTAAATGTCATAGTCAAGGCTAATATTAGTTTCTGAAGCATCGCTTACCTGTCCCTGTTTAATCTGTACTATTTTGTGACAATAGCGTAGATCAACTTATAAACAGGTTGATGAGAAATAACAGCCACAGACTCTACTAATTTTGTATCTAAAAAGCGCTGAAACACAAATTGCTAAGATTTATTTGTAATTAATTGTTAGAGGCTCACTTTATTGAAAAAGTAAAATGTAAGGTAATTATTTAAACGTTAATTAACAATTCAATTGTAATAATTATTTAACACTTTAAAGTTTTATGTATTTAAACTTGTTAACAGCTTGTATTGTTATAGATTAATTTTGTTTTTCATTAATAGCTCTGGAAAGCAAGTAGATTCAAAAGCCTATGAATAATGATTTTTCCTGTACGATTTATTTTGACGGAGCTACTAGACCCACTAATCCAGGGCAGTGTGCTTGCGGGGTAGTAGTAGATATGTGCAGTGGTGACAGTATAACGTTTAGTCAAACTTTAGACTGGCAAACTAACAATTTTGCGGAATATTCTGGATTAATACTTGGTTGTAAAAAAGCATTAGAGTTAGGTTGTGAGCGAGTTCTATTTAAAGGTGACTCGCAATTAGTGGTAGAGCAGATAAATAATTTGCTTCCAGTGAAATCGGATAATTTAAAACCTTTATATGAACAAGCAATAAGCTTATTAGAACAGTTTAATTTTTTCAAAATTGAGTGGATTCCTCGTAATCAAAATGAACGGGCGGATGCTGTTGCTGGTTTAGCTCTACCAAAACTACAGCATCCAACGTTGCTCCTTGAGAACTTACCTTTAAATCTGCCCACAGTTACTCCTATTTCTAGCTTGAAAGATAAGATTTTGAAATTGATTGCTAAAGGCGAAGATGCTCAATTATATGATTATCTTTCTTTAAAGTCAGGAAAAGATGAATTTACTGCAAAACGGTTGCCTACATTACTTAAACTTATTCCTAACCAAGTTAAAGAAGCAATTGCATCTCAAATAAAGGAAGAAGAAGATGAAAAGTTTTTATGTACTTGTTATAGGTGGTATCTACGTGGGCTACCTGTTCAGTTTGCTCTTAGAAAAGCGCGCGTATATAAAGAACAACAAGATTCATTCCGCGAACAATCAAAGGTAGTAAGTAAACCAATCGATAATTTTCAAACAGAGTTGATTGATTGCTACTGTATTAACTGCGGTCGAGAATGGAGAGAATTATTCAAGGAAAGTGAATGTAGAGTCGTTTGTCAAGATTGTGATAGCAATCATATTTTACAAGAAAAAGCTTTGGAGAAAAACGACGTTTAGAAATAAGCAATCCGTCTTGTGGTAAATTAGCTCAAATTGAGTCATCCATCCAACCACACGCACAATCCCAATGAACCCGCCCTTGATAGTCTTGGTTGAAACTAGCGCTACAACTTGGACACCTGCCAGTGAACATTGGGTGATGCTCTAATAGCCACAACTGTTCTTCTCGTGTCCTTTGGTTCTTAGGTTGCAAAATTAATTCGCCATTGTAGTGACTAGCCCCTTCTGGCTGCCACTGCTCCTCATCAGAGTTTAAGCTAAAAGGGTTGCTAAACGGCTCCTGGTTGTTTGAATCCTCCACCTGTTGCAGCAAATTAAGGAAATCTACAAATTTTCCATTTCCTGCCTCTGGATTTTCTTGAAAGTCAGGGCAGTTGTAGCTATTTTGTCTATCAGGATGAACCGCGCAAATCAGATATTGATTGTGGGAATAATAGAGGCAGTGATCGCAATCGGGAATTTTGGACATAGAAAATTATTTACCTAGATTATCACTTTACCAATGTAGCTATTAAAGAATTTAATATGTGTTAATGCACTAACCAACAATTGTCTTTAATTACCGTGTTTACTTAAATGTGAAGCTGCCTTATTAAGCTTTAATATTTCCTCAAACAAAGGGTCGCCAAAGCTCATAAATCGCACTGATAGCTTGGCATCAAAAACTTCTGGGAAAAAAGTAACGGTATGTTGCTTACCTTGAAAAGTAAGCTGCCAAACGCGATGGCAAGATGCCTCAAAAATAGCACCCTTAGACTTCACTAAACTTGAGGTAGTAAATAGCTGCTCGATTTGCTCTGCTGTAAAAGGTGTTGGAGGTATAGGTTTACGAATTTCTGCTAAATCAGCCTCAACATCTATCGCTACTATATCTTCTATAGCCAATCCCGAAGGCGGCGTATCTAAAATAGATTCAAACTGAGATAGCAATACATCTTCTTCTTCGGGATCAGCGCTCATAACTGCCTGCTCAATAAAGGTGGGAACCTGCGCCAAAATTGGTTGCAAGTTACCAACAACAGAAGTGAAAGCACTGATGCGATCGCGCAATTTGCGATAAACCTTTGCTTCCACCGTCCCATCGTAGTAAAAGTTATGAATTGTCACCGTAGGATAAACTTGCCCAATCCGGTCAATGCGTCCAATTCGTTGTTCTACTCGCATCGGATTCCAAGGCAAATCGTAGTTGAACAACACGCCGCAAGTTTGTAAGTTTAATCCCTCGCTAGCAGACTCGGTGCAGAGCAATACCTTAATCTCCCCATCACGAAAACGGCGCTTGATATCTTCTTTAGCTATAACCTGCCAAACACCATCAATACATAGTTCGCCGCCGCGCCCAGAATAACAACCAACAAAGCTACCGTAGAGTTGTTGCAATGTAGAACGCAGATAGTCCATCGTATCTGTGTACTGAGTAAAGACAATCGCGCTTTCACGATTCGTTAATTCTTGGCGCAGCGTGGTTATAAAATGCGAAAGCTTAGTATCCTCTCCGGTATTCTCAAACTGGCGCAACAAGTCTTCAAGGTACTGGATTTCTTGGGGGTCTACAGGTTCAAGGTAAGCTTCTAGTCCAGTAATTACCGCATCATCCGCTTCTTCAAAGTCTGCCAGGTCGTCGCTAGTAATGCTGCTACCATGCTGAGAAATAAAGGTATCTAACCGCCGTTGCAAAGATTCGCGGATGGCATAGAAAGAACTTGTTAAACGTTTGCGGTAGAGGGTCATCAAAAATCCCAAGGCTTTGCGATTTTGTTTCTGTGCTAAACGATAGAAATGGCGGACGTAATCGCTGACAGCAATATAAAGGGGAATCTCTCGTAAGGGTTCAAGAGAAATAGCATTATCTTGAACTTGTCTTTGGGGAACATCATTTTTGAGCAAGCCTAATTTGTAATACTGCCGCAAAGTTTCGCGGGTATGGCGAAACATTAGGTCTTTGAGGGGCGTATTAACAGTTAAGTATTGCTTTGAAGCCTGAATAAATGGCTTATTCTCAACAATTTGGCGATGATTAACAAGTTTTCCCCCCTGCTGCCATACATCCCTCATTTGATAGGATAGTAAGCGATCGCATTTTTCTAAATGTTGCTGTAATTTAGGGCAAGGTTTGCCGCCCTGTCTAAAGTAGTCAACAGACATGGTTTGCCAAAAGTCGAGGGCTTGATTGGTAGCGGGACTTGTAAGAGAAGCAAAGTAATCACAAAACCCGTCGCCGTACTGCCAACGTCCTCGCAAACCCAATAAATGCAGTAAGTCAAAAACTTCAATCGGGTCAATTTGCATAGGTGTAGCAGATAGCAAGATGAGACTCTGGGTCTTCTCCTTGAGTTGTCGCATCAGTTCTAGTAGGCGATTGGGTGTATCTTTACGAGCTTGGGGACTTTTGCGACGGGCATGATGTGCTTCATCAAGAATTACCAAGTCCCAATTCTCAGCTTGGAGTAATTCTTGCATTCGCTCTTGACGGCGGACTAGATGACTAGAAGCCAACACTAAGTTTTGGTTATTCCAGGGATTACCTGTAGCTGAAGTAGTTTGTTTAAATGGATCTTTAAATTCACCTTGGCTGTAACTCCAAAAGTGGAGGTTGAATTTTTCGCGTAGTTCCTCCTGCCATTGGGGTTGGACGCTTGCTGGGGCAAGGATTAATACTCGTTTTACTTTCTGAGAAACAATCAAGTAGCGCAGAATCAGCCCAGTTTCAATTGTTTTACCCAATCCAACTTCGTCAGCAATCAAAAAGCTGCTAGGAAATGATTGAGCAACGCGGCGGAGAATTTTAATTTGATGGAACCAGGGACTGATGGGAATAGATTTGAGGCAGAAGTCAAGGCAGCCTGGGTGTTGGTACAAATTTGCAAGTTGGTTAAACGTTCGGCGCTCTTGCTCTAAAGCCTCAGAACTTGCTATAACTTTTGTTGGTGTCGGTGGCTCAGGTTTTACTGGTATTGGTTCTGGCTCAAACTCAAATTGGCGGTTCCAGCTTGGTTTAGTTATGGGCGCATACTGCAACAGTTTTTGCTTGACTGCTTCTGGTACTTCAAACACGCGGACGTTGGGCAATTGGTTGTGCCAAAGTTGCTCGAAACGGCTAACTTCTTCTTGGACGCGCTCTAAATCACGATCGCCATCCCAGGAACAAAAGACATGGAACGATTCAACGTTTGCTTCCCAGCCCCCAATAGATTCATTATTAGAGCCATGAAATACCAATTGGTCGCCCTGGCTATCGGTGAAGATGCCTACTTTTTCGTGAAAGATGCGATCTCGGTCTAATACGCGATCGCCTAACTGATTGTTGTCATCGTGTTTAAGCGGAATAGCGATTTGGATATCCAAGTAGCCAGCTTTAATTAACCAACTGAGGATTTCAAACTGTTTGAGTTCGACAAAGTTTGCTGGCGGCTTTAGTTCGCTGTCCAAACGAGCGGCAAGAGCCTCTTTGAGTTCATAGCCTTGTTGAATAGCCGCCAAGTCTTCAGGCGTAAATTGGCAGCCCATAATTAATCGAATGCGCCCTTCATGGTGCAGCATTGCTCCTAAACCGCGAGATACTTTAGCTAAGATGGTGCTGTTAAAAAAGCCAGACTTGCGATCATACTGGGTAGCACGTTCTAAAGCAGGGATGTAGAAATCAGCAACAGGATTATTGGTGTCGCTGGAGTAACTAATACGCCAAGTGCGATCGCGCAGAGCAGGGTTTATCACGAAGTTGACCAGTCTTTTGTAATATGTGATCGCTTAATCTTCGTCATTCGTCTCAATGCCTAAATCTAAAGTTTGTTGAGTAAAATCCAATTCCAGTTCCGGCTGCACGTAAACTACTTTAGCTTTGATTTCATCCATTGCTAACCATAGGTCTGCTAGAGCTTTTTCCTCTGGAATCCGTTTGCGTTCATCTCTAATTCTGGGGATAACTTTTAAAGTGACTTCAATAGCTTTCATAAACAAGTCATTACTAACTAACCCTGTTGCTTTCATAAAGCGGCGTACCGATTGAACGCTCTGTTCTTCCAGGTAGAGAGTAATAATTGCGTGTAACCCGTCCACTAGATAGCGATTAGAAAACTCGCCTTCATTAAGAGTAAAACCACGTTTTTTAAAGCGTTGCTGGGGAGAGAGTAGCTTACAAGTACCGCTAGTGGAATCAAGGAGCTTGTGGGTTTTAGCTAAGTCGGCAACGTTGAAGCCACCGATGGCTAGTGCTAGTTGTCTAGCCTCATCAAAGGGGAACTCACGGGCTTTAAAGGCATCCCAGGCAAGGATATACCACTGGGTCAGAGGGTCAAATCCTGCGGTATCAGTATGAGCTAGTTTGCGGAAACGGTAATTGGCGATCGCTTTTCTTGCTTCAGTAAATGCTTCATCGGGGTGGACTACGCGACCGGAGCTATCAAGCACGGGCCACGACTGACTAAATACGTTGAGGGCAGGACCAAAGGCGCTGAGGTATAGATCAATGCCTTTAATATCATTTGCTTCAAATTCTGGGGCGCGTTGTTCGACTAGGTTAGCTACTTGGGGGCGTAAGTCATCCCACCAGGCTTGTCCAGCGTTGGGATCGCGTTTACGGCAGACGAGTAGAACGGTACTTGCTACGGAGTTCTTTTGAGCCTGGTGTAAGTTTTGGGGGTTTTCGGTACTTACAGACCAAGAGGCAGTAATTTCAAATCCAGCTTCAATTAGGGATTTGGCTAGAGTATCCCAGGCTCCAGAATCTTTATGGTTGAATTGCACGGTCATCACGCCATCATCCCGGAGGACTCGGTAGTATTCGGCGAACGCTAGAGACATTTTTGCTTCGTAGTCGGCGTTGGCTAATACGTCGGGAGATATGCCCATGTTGCGGAAGCGGGAGGGGTTGGCGACGGCTTCGCGGTCTTTGTCGGTGAGTTCTGAGCAAAAGAGATCGGGGAGAATGTCGCCAAGGGTGCGTTTTAGCCAGACGTAGAAAAAGTCAGAAAGTTCAGCATATTGAATAGTGGAATAATATGGCGGATCTGTAACGACAGCATCAACAGATTTGTCAGGAATATGAGTTAAGTTATCGGCTGATGCTAAGTTGATTTGAATTAATTTGGGACTTTTTTGTTCAATCCTTGGGATGTTTATAGAACTTGGTTTAGTATCAAATAAATAACATAAGTTTGTATAGATATCTGTGGCATCTCCCTTGCAAGATTTCCAGAGTTCTTTGGCTCCATTTACTTCTGGATAATTCCACATAATGTTTAATGCGTGCATTCCAGAGCCGGTTCTATATGAAGCACGACTTGCATCCCACATAGATAGTCTACAGTTTTTATCTATGCAGCGACTCATAACTAAAGCCAAATAAGTTGAAATGGCTTCTACTTCCTCTTGCTCATACTCAGCCTGAATTAGTGCTTTTGCTTCACTGATAATTTCTACATAGGTTACAAGTGTTAAAAGCTGACGAGGATTGAATACTTCTGCCCATGTTTCCATTCCATAAAGTCTTAATCTTGTATCTCTTGTAACAGGTGGTAAGCTTTCAATTGGGCAATGAACGCTATCTAAAATATTTTGATTTTGTATAAATTTCTCAACATTCTGAGTAGCTTTAAAGTCTAATTCCGTAGGTAAGCGAAATTCTAAGCTGTTAGCTCCCTTTCGATAGGCAACTGCATATAATTGATGACCAATACACTGGGATTTTCCAGCTTGCATAACAAAATCATTTTCAATAACACGGCTGCAATTAATACACTTACCTACACCTCGATTCATAGTAGCTACTGTCTCTGGATCGTACTCGCTATCAGCAGTTTGAATTGTTGTCCCTTTTCCCTTCTTGCCTCTAATTAATTCAAAGTCAACCCGCTTATTTTCTGGGTTAGGAATTGGTTTAACTGCACACCATTTATGTAAATTCTGCTTTTCTGGGCGCTTATATAACCACCAATTCGGACTCAACGGCACAATCGACTCACAATTAGGACAAACTACCGTATGCGCCCAAAGGTAATTCTGCACTGTTTCCCCGGTCGGTGATGGGAAAAACTCAGCCAATCGCTTCGCCGCTTCATCACCTACCCACTTCACCCATTTATCAATATCCACCTGTAAATCTGGTCCAAACTTTAGCGGATATTCCATCGCCGCTTTCATCGTTACAACTGCAACCGGATTAAGATCGGAGGCAAGTACGTTTAACCCATACCGCGCTGCTTCAAACGGGATACTCCCACCGCCAGCAAAGGCATCCAAAACAGTAGGAGTCCGCTTGCCCCACATCTGTTCGCACAAATCCTGAACCTTACGAATCCGCTCTGGGCTAGGAGGAGTTTTGTACAGCTTCACATCTTTCCCCGGCTCTAGCCCCAACAAATACTCAAATTCTTCCATTGTTACGCTGGCTGGTAGCAGCGAACCAAGTACGCTGGCTCGACTAAATGACAACGGCTTACGAGAGTACCAACGATGCAACCTTTTAAATGGGTTTCCCCCATGTTCATAGTACACCTGCTCGTTTAGCAGCTTCACAGGCATAATCTTCTCAATAAATACAGGCTTACGCTTAGGGTGTCCCTTGTGTTGCTCTGAGCTTGTCAAAGGGAGCGCCGCCGAAAGGCTAATATCAGACATCTTAATCTCCTAGTAGTACGCGAATTGCCTTCAAAGCTGCACGGCGCTTGCCGTTAGAAACCTTGGCAAACCAATAATGGGCTTCTTCATTGCTCATGGCGGTAATGCCATTGCTGATATTAGAAATGCGTTCTGGCTTAGAAAGTGGTTGCACGGCTTGGAATAGCAGCGCTAAACTCACCCCCGATTGCTCGTCCAACAGATAAGGCGCTTGCCGCTTGTAGCTTAGTGTTTTGGGATCGTGGTTGTTAGCTTTCAAGCAAGTGTAAATAGACTGTCTCGTTTGCACCAACACATCGCCTTTAAGCCGCCCAATTTTTTTAGCCGCCGGACGCTTTTTCTCGCCAGCTTTTTTGTAGGCACATTGATACAGTTCTAGAGCAAAGTCATTATTAGTAGTTGCTATGACTCGTAGTTGAAATTCTTGCATCAGTAGTTCACCTTGGCGATTAAATTCATCCGTTCTACAGGGTTGCGACCAAAAGCTTTAGTTATCTCAATGATTTCGTTGCCTTGAGGCTGTATAGGTGTGGCAAATTCAAACACCAGTTTCAGCGTTACATTTGCCTGCGACTCTGGGTTATTGAGCAGAGCATTAGTAGGAGTAAAGAAACTTTGAAAACCCTTGAATGAGCCTTGATACTCCAAGCGCACAAACTGATCACCTGCTTGAATTGTTGCCGTCTGGTCAATGAGCATCGTGAAGCGAGTAAGTAATGGCAAGACAGTACCAATCTTGCGGTAGTCCATAACTTGCCCTACCGAGACTTCTAAGGCAGTAATTGCTTTAACCTTATGGTCGGAGATGCGATCGCTTAGGCTAGTAAATACGCTCTTAGGAGTACCGTCTAGCTCAAAGCTTTCAGGGTTGGGAATGGGATCGATTATTGTGCCACCGCCAGATCCATTACCTGTACCTGTTGAAATTGCTAGTTTGGTTTCTTTAACTGCTGTTTCGCCATTACCGTAGTTAGCGATCGCTTTAAAAGAAGTAGTTTGACAAATCTCTACTTCCCATTCATCGCTCGGTCTAAAGTCGCCACTTACCTGTACGCCATTTTGATAGAGGGTAACTGTTAGCGCTCCCTTAGCTTTCCAGCGGACCCGGACAATTTGGGTATTCCCTATATCAGAGAGAATCTGGGCGCTAAGTTCAATTTCTTTTGGTACGGGCGGAATGAGAATACCGCGCCGATAGAGTTGCATCCGCTCGGAGAACTCGATGCTTTCTGGTAGGGTAAGTTGATTATCATTAGTCTTGATGAACAAGCGATCGCCAAACTTTAAATCCCACTGCCCTGAAGACAACCCTTGACGGATGGTATCTCGCAGTTTAGATAATTCCGCATCTAGCAAGATATTCAAGTTCAAATCTTTAGCAAAAGCTTCTTTTAAACTCTTTGTTGTCCAATGGTCTAAACCTGCAAGCCATACTTTTTGCAGAACATAAGCAGGTGCATAAGCCGCCGCTTCTTCGGAGCGAATCTTTTGACAATCCTTGAGAGCTTTCAAAATTGTACTTTGCTGATTGCTATTGCCACCCCTAACATCACTAGATTCTTGAGCAGGTAATGTATAGTGCATTAAACCTGTAGGAGCTTTAACCTGGTCGCTGGCTGGATAAAATAAGTGGCGGTAAGCATTAGTTAGAGCTACTCGCACATCTAAGTCCATTTTTCCAGCTTTTTCTCTTAAATCCTTTTGCTGGCTTTCCGATAAATCGTCCAAGCGATTAGGGTTGCTGAGAATATTTTTGATAGCTTTGTATTCTCTAGCTTTATCTGTTGCCACTTCTAGCCCTTGTTTGTTAGCTAGGAGAAACAGTAAGCGGTTGCGGAATACTCTAAACTTGCCAGACTCGCCCGTATTATTAAAAATCTGCCTGATTACGGACGGTGGCTCATCAGTAGAAGCTGTGACCATATCCTCGTTGAAATCAATTACGCACAAAGCCACGTAATTAGGATCGTCATCTACATCGTGCGCTCCTTCAGGTGCAGAAACGAGGGTAAAAAATTTATTAGCAAAAATAGTATCCCGGCGCGATCTCAAATCTTCTTTAGCTTCGCTTACTCCCACCAGTTCCTTTTCTTCAGCAATAATCTTGTTTATTGATGGTTCTTCTTTAAACCTGGCAATGGTAGTTATGGGGTCATCTTCTAAATGCCAAGCAACACTTGTTAGTTTTTCTAAAGCCCGTTCGACAAAACCATTTTCAAGTCCTGGCGCAAGCATTGATAAATTTAATTCCGTCCGCCGGATACCTGCGGCAATCCCTTGAGGCAGAGAATGTAAAAAGATAGTCCGACCTACCCAAGTTGAAAAAGGTGGTTTACCCGCATCCAGCCATTCTTTATCCTGACCTTGAGCGTGTGCCTCTCTACCATCCTTGTTATAGATGTCAGCTTGAATAGGTAAACGCATCAACGGGCGTTGTAAGCGTGATGTTAAGTCATTAGTTATTTCCGAGTTTAAGCCAACGGGGATGTGATGGGGGTGGATTAAATAGAGATGACTGGGGCGTACTTTCCATAGGTGGCGGATTAAGTAAGCAAAAAGGCGCAGCGCCCCTCTAGTGCGTTGAAATTCAGGAATTGAGGCAATCTTTTTAGTTAGGAGGTCAAATAACTCTGGGTGGAAGGGGTAGCTCGATTCCATCGCCTGGACATAACGGGCATCCTTGCAACCTTCTGGTAATGAAGTACGGCTGTTGCGGTAGGTATTCAAATACTCTTTAGCAGCGTTTTCGGCAGCTTCTTGACTGACACTAGCAAACAAGCGCTGCTTGACGATGTTGTAAATTTCTACATCAGAACTGGGGCTAAGTACCCGATCTTGCCTTGCGGAAGCTTGGATAATTTCGTGTAACTCGGTAGTTTCTTCGCCAAAGGTATCGGAAGCTGAGGCGAGGGAGTAGACGAATACTAAATTACTTGTAGCCGCCGCCAAATCCATTAGGGAAAATAAAAAAGCTACTACTTGTTTTGCTAAATCACTGTTACCTACTACCATTGCCTTCGCCGCCCGGAAGTAGCGAGAAATTTCATCGAGGACAATTAAAGTTGGTTGTCCATTAGTCAGTCGCTCCATAACCGAAGTGCCGGGACTAACTCTCTGCTCATCCGAGCCTCGCAGTAACTTGTAACCTTCAACACCGCCAATTTGGTAGGCAATTTCGCCCCAAAGCGTGTAAGTAGTGATGCCAGTTTCAGCATGGTAGACTCCATTAACCGGATCTAAGTCGTGACAAGCGATCGCGGCGATTTGGATTGGTTGGTGGGGGATAGAAGTGATATCGGCAAAGCGCTCTAGTCCCTGAATGTGCCTACCTTGCTTGCAGATATGCCATAGGGCAATCTCGTCGTGGGTTTTACCGCCACCAAAGCTAGTTTCTAAGCGAATGATTGGCGAACCACTGCCTGTTTTGCAAAGACGACTAAATACTTCTTTAATGAGGGTTTTTAAGCCGTCAGTGGGGAAAGTATTCGCAAAAAATATGTTTGGGTCTTGATAGACTTGGGGGGCTTTGCCTTCAACAACTAAACTCAATTTGGCGGCAAATAAATCTAGAGAAAGTTCGCCTGATAATATTTCCTCTCTAGGAATGCAGGCATGAAAAATCGAGGGTAATCCCATAATCAAAGTTATTTGTAATGTTTAAGTAAGTAAATTAGTTAAAATTAGTTAAGGTAATAAAAAAAATTTGCTACTACCCAATAAAGTATTTACTATTTAATCTTGCTAGGTTTTAATAGCAAAAATTAGTCATTAGTTTAGTTAGCAATATATTTGCCGCGCAACTCCTGACCGCGATCTCCCATTTCCGTTAACATCGCCTCAATCTTCTGAATAGCCATAGGTGAGGGCTTCCCGCGCAGGTTTTCCCAACGGTTTAATGTGGAGTAAGTAACTCCCAAATGTAGAGCTAGTAACTCCCAAATGTAGAGCTAGTTGTTCTTGGGTTAGACCAACGTGCGCTCTCATTTTGCGGATTAATTCGGATGCTTCTGGCTGTTTTATAATTAGAGGTTTGGTGACGACCATTTAATTTTAGTAGTGTGGAATAAGCTGTTCTATTCACAACATCGTATTCGGATAATCGCCTAGAGAGAAGTGTAATGATACGGATTAATATAGGGATTAATTTATTGTCGCGCGGATTGATATTAGTGTAATTACTCAGGGGTGCGGTCAAAAGTAGTTGGTAAACGGGTAGCGTTCAAGCCAACTAGAAATACCTAGTGTTTGCAGTGTTAAAGAGAGCTAATTGTTGAGTATATCCTTGGAATTGATATTGAATCGACATGAATAACTAAAATAGTTACATTAGTATTTATGCTTAGAAGTAATTGTGTTTAACGTTCCGGTTGAGCGGTATTAGATCGACATAGCGATCAAAAAAAGACTTTTAACTGTCCGCTCCAACCGAGTTGTTATTTCATTCTCTACGCTCGATAGATCCATTCAATCATTGGATGCAGAGCAATCTCATTTGTGTTTCTCCATGAACACGAATGACAAATTTTTGTTCATCTTTTGGGTCTTGAAGATTTCATATCCAATCCGCTTGTAAAGTTGAATATTGCGTTCGCTTTTATCTCCAGTGAACAATTCAAAACGCTGCACTTGCTCAAAGCATAATTCAATTTGATTCATTAATGCTGTTCCAATGCCTTGCCTTTGACGATCGGGATGAACAATTAGCCGTTCGACATAGCAAGTATCTCTTGCTTGATATCCTCTGACTGAGCCTATAACTCTGTCTTCAATTTGCACTTTCAAGAAAACTTTGCCAGCAAAATCACTTTTCAACTCATCTAGAGTCTGTATCAATGGCGGGATGCGAAAGTCTCCGTACAATTGCGCTTCGCTCTGATATGCCAGCTTTTGCAATTCGAGAATAAATACAGCATCTTGAAGAGAGGCTTGTGTAATATTCTTCATTATTTCAGAGTATCCCTTTCTAAAACGGCGACTGCGGGCGGCATAACGTAGCGGGTTCGGTTGACCAACAGGTTAGGCGGTACTCGGCTCATACCTGGTTAGCCCATTGAGCTTTATCCCAACGGGAACAAACTGCCACCCCAGCGCTTTGGCAGCGACGGCATCCCAGTGTCCGTCTCCATAGTAGGTAACGGTTTTAAAGATGCCATTCAGTTCCTGGAGCGCGTGAAGCATTATTTTCTCTCTCTGAAAATGGTCATCGGAGGTGGCGAGCGGGACACCCGTCACAGGAAAGCCTGAGAGCGACAGTTTTAGTAGTGCCGATCCACGCCAACCGCCTGTTGCGTAGGCAATTCGATGCGTGGTCGAATTGTGCAGACTCTGCACAAAGTTCCTCGCGCCCGACATCTCTGCGAACGGACCGTGTTCAGAGACATGACGACGGACACTTTCAACAAAGTGATCTCGAACTGCGGACACTCTCTCTGATGTTGCGTCTATAGCGTTGTCATTCAGAATCTCGGACAAGATACCAGATGCGGTGAATTGTGTATACATCCCCCAGGACGGACGCAAGCTGACATCGCCAAGTACAGCGCGGACTGATGCTAAGTACAGCGCGTCGTCATTTGCGTCGGACTGCAAGAGCGTGCCGTCTATGTCGAAAATCGTTGCTTCCACTTTTGTGCCGCCTAACTATGTGTATAGACTGATTCTTTTCGCATAAACTTCCAATTTTAGGTGTTAGACCGAGAATGAGCGGCATAACATTCCGATTAAGAGTCTTAATCGGAATTTCTCCTTTTTGGCTCCAAGCTCTGCAAGCTCTGCTAAAAGCATTGACATGACTAAAAATCCTATCCTGTGTAGGAGTTTGTTGATTATTTTACCCTTGTTCCTGCGCCTTCTTATCTAAATTTGGCTCTCCCTCCCACAGTGCTTGAAACAGCATTTGGCTAATTGTTTGAACAACATCAGTGTAGTCAGGATTTGTAGCAATAATCATAGCAGTGTCAGTAGTTGCTCAAAATTCCTTTTTTCACACTGCCATACAAAGAAGCAGTTTTATCCTCCAGGTTTTAATAAGAGCAACTTTACCCTACGACCAACTACTTTTGACCGCACCCATTACTCAGGGGTGTGGTCAAAAGTAGTTGGTAGGAATAACGAAAAGCTGGACTGTGGACAGTTAGCAAGGTAAAAGCGCTTCTTTTTATGGCAGTGTCATTAAAAGAACTAGGAAATGACAACCGACATCGCTATGAAAACTGGATATACAGACCTTATCTTTGAAATGAGCAATACCTTGTGCCAAGCAGTATTACAACGAGAACCAGACTTAGCTCAAAGAGTACATGAACTTGATGGTGAAGTAAATAAGATACTGCGGCGGTTAGGATTAGTTACGGTATCGCTAATGTTAGCCCAATTAAGTGACCAAGTAACGCTTGAGGCTAAGAAGAAAGGTTTAACTATACACCGAGCCAAACGAATTAAATACTCATCTTTGTTTGGAGTGGTCGAAATACTATCTCCCTACTTGCGGAACAAAAATACTAATAGTGGCGCACGACCAGTCAAAGAGCAACTGAAAATTGAGCATGGCGGTCGCTCCATTGCAGTACAACGAGCCATGTCCGATTTTGGCGCAGAAGAATCTTTTGGGCAAGCGGCTAAACGCTTTCAAGAACATTATGGCTGGACTATGGATAGAGCGGCGGTGCGCCGAGAAGTAGAAAAAACTGCTGTATTGGCACAGGAATATGTAGAAAAGCGGCTGGATGCAACAAGCGGTGATTATTTGCAGCCACTCGTAACTAGACCAGGGGTAGCACAAATATTAGTGGAACTAGATGGAAGCCATCTTCGTACAGGTAAAAAGATGATACTAGAGGGAGTCGAACTTACTCCAAAGAGACAGTTGCAAAAATGCCAACGACAAATTGATTGGCGTGAGGTAAGAGTAGGATTAGCTCGTCCACTTCAGGAGTTAAAAAACAGGACTTATGTAGCGCGAATGGGCTTTTATCCAGAGTTAGTCAGGCATTTAGTGAGTGCGGCTATTGTTCAAGGAATGTCCGTCCGAACACAAGTAATTGCCGTAGCTGATGGTGGCAATGGATTACGTGAGGCGCTGCAACAGCAGTTTCCACGCATGACATTTATTTTAGATCGTCCACACCTCAAACAACATCTTTATGCAGGCGCAGAGGCGATAGGACTAACTGGAAGTGTGCGGCATTCTTGGGTAAGTGACAAGCTACAACTAATTGATCTCAGGGATAATTCATCTAAGAAAGAAAAAGTATTAGAATGATTGGATAAATGAGTTGGGGGCTAGAGAGGGGAAGCAACTTAATCCAGTCACTGCAGAACATTAGAGATTTCCGTGCAGTACATGGTAGACGTTATCCACTATGGCTAATCATGCTGCGGGTCATCATGGGAATAATGAGTGGTTGTAGCAGCTATCACGCATTAGAAGACTTTGGAGTACGTCACTATGAAGCATTGTGCGAGAAATTAGGGTTAACGCTGAACCGACTACCATCAGACACGACGTTTCGGCGTGTCCTACAAAAATTAGATTTTGCCTTGTTAGCGCAGCAGTTTGAGCAGTGGGCAAAGGATAATATGAATATGGAGCCAGGTGAGGGGATAGCGATTGATGGCAAAAGTATCAAAAGCACAGTGGGTCAAAGTGATACAGGCTACCACTCCTTCGTGAATATGGTTTCAGTTTATAGCCAACGGCAAGGTGTAGTGTTAGCTCTGCAAGCATTTGAGTCCAAAAGTACCAGTGAATTAAAGGTAGTGCAGAAACTGCTCGAAGCATTGGCGCTGCAAGATGTGGTGGTGACACTGGATGCCTTGCACTGCCAAAAAAACTACACAGTTAATTGTTGAGCATGGCAACGATTATGTGATTACCGTCAAGGGTAATCAACCCAAGCTATTTCACCAACTACAAGCCACTTGCGGAGAAAATCAGCCTCCTCTCGCGGTTTACTGATGTTGAAAAATCCCGTAACCGTGTCACCTGCCGCATCGTCAGTGTATTCGATGACATCAGTAAAATTGACAGCGACTGGTCAGGGATTAACCGCCTTGTCCAAGTAGACCGGATTGGCATTCGTCAAGGGCAGGCATACCAACAAACTAATTATTACATCAGTTCTTTAACTGCTTCTGCTGCCCACTTTGCTCAAATTATTCGCGGACACTGGGGGATTGAAAACCGCTTGCATTGGGTTAAAGATGTCGTGTTCCAAGAAGATACATTACCCTTGAAACATCACAATGCTGCTAGTAATTGGTCGTTGCTCCGCAATATCGTTATTAATCTTGCTCGTCAACACGGCTATGATTCCCTGACTAAGGCTCAACGATTTCTCTCCCATAATATCCCTCAACTATTTTCCCTTCTGCAATGAATTATCCCTGCTAATTGATCTAGGTTTAGTTAAACTAGCTATTTGGCAACTGAATAACTATTGGGGTCAGGGCAAAAAGCGCATTGCTAACTTAGCACAGTACCTTCAACGATTCTCTGATGCTGTGAGTTATGAAAAATTTATTTCTCTTGGTTTACCGATTGGTTCAGGAGAAGTCGAGAGCGCCCATCTTTACATTCCTCAAAAGCGTTTGAAAATTCCTGGAGCAACATGGCATCCAGATATAATAAATCCTATGCTGGCTTTAAGAATTATTCGGGCTAATGATTGGTGGTCAGATTTCTGGACTACAAAGGCAAATCACGTCAAAGTTACATAGATATCTGATTCGCACTAAGCACATTATCCTTCAAAAGTTGAATTGAAGAGGTTGTGGTTTACCAATACCATAGCCTTGGGCATAATCCACGCCAAGGGCTGCGATCTTCTCCAAGATAGTATCATTCTCAACAAACTCCGCAATAGTTTGAATCCCCATGGCATGACCGACTTGGTTAATTGCTTTTGTCAGCGCTAAATCTGTTGGATCGTCAACAATATCTTTGATGAATTCGCCATCAATTTTTAAATAATCCACGGGCAGATTTTTGAGATAAGCAAAGGAGGACATACCACTACCAAAGTCATCTAGAGCGAAGCGACAACCAAGCTGCTTCAGTTTGCAAATCAGCTTACCAGCCTTGCTTAAATTAGTAATAGCAACAGTTTCAGTAATTTCAAAGCAAATTACTTGGGGGGGGACGGAGTACAAGGTGAACTGTTGCTCCAAAAAGTCAATAAAAGAGTCGTCATTGATACTTGCCCCGGAGAGGTTAATTGCGTACATAGTCGAACAGCATAGTTCTAGGCAACATTGCCCAGCGTCCTGACAATACTGGTCAAGGCTAGCAAAGAACGTACTGATTACCCAACGGTCAATCAGATGCATTAAGTTATAACGTTCCGCCGCCGGAATAAACGCCATTGGCGGCACTATCTTACCCGTTTCATCCTGGAGACGCAGCAGAATTTCGTAATGCTTTTTTTGTGACAGTGATAGAGCTAAGGGGACGATTGGTTGAGAATAAAGGCAGAAAGAATTGGACTGCAAAGCTTCATTCAGCCGCGATACCCACTGCATTTGACCGTGGTTAGTTACTAAATCTTGATCGTCAGCTTGATAGAGGTGTACGCGATTACGCCCAGCATTCTTAGCCGCGTAGCAAGCCATATCGGCAGCACTCAAAACGTCAGACAAGTTTAAGGTATCAGCATCAATCACAACTAAACCAATACTGACTCCAATAGTAAAAGTTTTGTCTTGCCAGATAAATCGAAATTCTTGGAGGCTTTGACGCAGCGCATGGGCAATACGCATTGACTGAACTAGAGGACAATGATTAAGCAATAGACCAAATTCATCGCCGCCCAAACGGGCTAGAGTATCGGTGGCACGCACCTGCTTTTGGAGCAGATCTGTAACTTGACATAGTAGTTCATCTCCCGCGGCATGACCGCAAGTATCATTAACAATCTTGAACTGGTCTAAATCTAGAAAACACAATGAATGTTGTTGATTATGAGTTTGAGCATCGCTGAGTACCTGTTCCAAACACTGCTCAAATTCCCATCGATTTATTAATCCTGTCAAGCCGTCATGGCGACTCTGCCAAGCTAAACGCTGCTCGCTCTCCCGTAGAGCAACTTCCGCTCGCTTCCGCTCAACGATCTCTTCTTGCAGCAGCGCATTCGCAGCTTCTAATTCTCTGGTTCGTTCTCTGACTCGGATTTCTAACTCATCGTGCGCTTTAAAGAGCGCTAACTCTGCCTGCTTCCGCTCAGTAATATCTATGCCCGTGCCAATGATATATATAGGCGCACCTTGATTGTCTAAAAGAGCCGTATTCGACCAAGCAATTAATCGGCGCTCACCATGCCGCGTTAACCAGTAGTTTTCATACTGATTAGGAAACTGACCTGCGGAGAGTTTTTGGAAAGCAGCTTTAACCTGCTCCACCTCTTGCTCTATTAATAACAAGTCCCAAAAACACTTGCCTCTGACTTCATCAAATGAGTAATCGGTTGTTTGCTGGCAACCACGGTTGAAGCGAACAATCCTCCCCTGAGTGTCGAGAACCACTACTAAAGCCATAGCTGTATTTAGGATAGCAGCAGTAAAAGCGTTCTCTTGCTCTAGTGTTATCTCTATTGGTTGGCGCTCAGTATTTTTAATGAGTGTATCGAAACTATCTGTGGCTAAACCTGTGATATTATCGAATGATTTTTCTAGAAAACTATCGAGAATCTTACACTCGCACAAACCTGTTCGCCTCGCTCAAATCTGTTAGTTTACAAAAATTTCATCACACTTAGATTCTCCTTCAGTGGCTATAAAAGTGCATACAGTAGCATTACGGAAAAATGCGGCAGTGTTCTTAGACAATATTGAGGGTTGTCTTAGTTTGTAAGTAAATCTACGCCCTATTTAATACTGATACCAGAGTACCCACCTTCGGCTACGAGCTTAAGACCTTTTGTTGCGCCATGCTCAAGCCAGGTTATAGCGGTTCGCACTTGAGTGCAGTACACCTTAAGCATGACCTCACAGTAATTAAATCCTAAAGCTGTACTTTATCGGAATGAGAACTGCTGTAAGTGCGTCGTGTTGCCTATATTAAATTAGGACTTACGCACTCAGCCCGATTAGCAGCTCAACAAGAGGACTCTCAGCCTTTGTGGGAATGCTCAGCTGCGTTTAAAACGACGGAATTTCGTTTCAATGCCTAAGTCTTCTAAACATCAACTATTCTGACCAACCACTTTTGACCATACCCATTACTCAGGGTGTAATAAAATAACCATAAACGTTTATGGAATTATGGCTTGGCATAACCGCTATATCAACTCCATCTCCAACGCTGGCTTGCGTCTGACCATCGAGTTCAAACGCCGAGATTTGCTGTGGAAGTCACCTTTGCCCATAATCAATCCTCAGACTGGAGAAGAAGTGACTTTGCCGCTCCGTCTCTCAGAAACCGTATGGGTTAGTCCCAACGTGTTAGATATCCTCAAACGGGAAACTGCTCTTGTTGAAGTAGAAATTGAAACAATCGCCCTAGGTGGCACTAAGCACACCTCGAAGCAGGCTGTAGAAAAATTGGTATGGCACTTAAGAGCGCCCCAAGAATTTTTCCCTAAAAAAGAGGAAGAATACAGCGAAGAACATTCACTTAGCAAAAGTCTTAGCACGGGAGGTACAGTCATAGGAGAAGAAGAAGGATTTATCGCTGTCAACAAGCGCTCTAGCGTGAGCATCAATAGCTTGGTCTATCGTTTGGCTGTAGGTATGAAAGGATCGGACGCAGACGCAACTAGGTATATAGGAGAACTAGCTGCCGATGCTTGGGAGCGGGACAACGAACGCGCGGTCAAACTCTACAAGCTGGTGATTAAATCTAAGGAAGGTTACGTGCTAGACGAGGAGATACCTAAAGCATTGAAAGCAAGTGCTAGTGTCGGGCAAACAGTAGAATCAGCAGTATTGCGGAGCGCTTGTTTGTGGCTGGGAATCGACCCGAATCAGCCGCTCAAGCGTCATAGGGGAAGACCGAGAACGCGATCGCGCGATGAGGACGGCAATGCCACGAACGCTGGAGAAGTAATCGAACTTACTTTGCAAGCTGATGAAACAGTTACAGGCAAGCTGATTGCTGATTTTCAAGGATTAGTTAAAAACACAAATTTAGCCACTTTGACTTTAGGTAAGCTTGCAGAGATGCTTGTGGCATTGCGCGATCGAGAATTAGCAGTAGATGCGGAACTATTAGAAGCTTATTTAGAGGCAGTAGACGCAGATTGGCGTACCAAGGTTGCCCAAGAGATTGGTTTAGAAGATAATAGCGATGAAAAGACTAATCCTTGGACAATTTTAGGGTTAACTCCTGGTGCATCAATAGAGGAAGTGAAAAAAGCCTACCGAAAAATTATGCGGCAAGTTCACCCGGACACATCAGGATTGCCGCAATGGTACGCGCAAACAGTCAACGACGCTTACCGTAAATTATTGGAGGAATTAGATAATGCCTGAAGATAAGAAAAACCTGCCAGCAAAGAGAGTTAGTTCTGGGTTTCTAGACAAGGTGCGCTCCAGTAAAGCAATGTCTGCTACTCCTAAGCAAGAAATTCTCACTAAAGCGATCGCACATCAACAACGTCCCCGATTACTATTTGCAATGGATGCAACAGCTAGCCGGGAAGCCTGCTGGAATGTTGCTAAAGAAATTACAGGAGCAATGTTTGAAGCCGTGCCTGGAGAATTAGATGTAGCTCTTGCTTACCATAGCGGCGGACGGCTGCAAGAGATGACACCTTTTTCATCAGAGGCTAGAGCTTTTTTGGACAAAGTACAGGCTGTACGTTGCTCGGCGGGTAGGACAGCACTGAATGAAATCCTAGATAAAGCCGCCCAAGCGCCGAGAATCAAAGCTTTAATTTACATCGGCGATTGCTTTGAGGAAAATTCACAGGAAGCTGTAGAAATTGCTCAACAGCTTAAGTTAAAGGGTGTTCGTTGTTTTATTTTCCATGATAGTAGCTCTCAATCGCAGGGCTACGATACTAAAGCTGCACTGGCAACATTTGAACAAATTACTCGGATTACAGGTGGTGCAATTTTGCCTTTTGATGAAACTTCGCCGGACTTGGTTAGAGAGTTGTTGGCGGCGATCGCACTTTACGCTGCTCAAGGTATCAAAGCACTCCAACGGCAAACTAAGCTATTACCTGCTGCTCGTTTATTGCTGGAGCAGATGAAGTAATAGGAACAAAGAGTTTTCAACCTGAATGCGTTTGGCTAGAATTAAATAAATCCATAAACGTTTATGGATTTATAGTAGGATGTGAGCGCTGCGCTTGACTAGATAAACTGAAAATTGCTAATTTTGTTGCTGCTAACCATCTGCGAAACTGGTTCGCTCACTGCTGCTACTGTGCCTCATAAGACTGAAAACTGCTGTAACCCTCATTTGTCACTTTCGGGAAAGTAAAATATGGAAGCTGCTAGGCATAGGGATTTTAGTAAAGTCGCTCCAAATTAAGTCATTTGTTAGGAAATTAGGATTGAAAGCCATACAGTTCAGAGGTTTTCAAGCTTTAGTTCGCTTTTTCCTTGCCCAGAGTGACAAATCAGGGTTACTACCGCCACCTACGAAATAAGGAAAATTGATTACGATGGATTGCCCCATTGGCTTAATTTGTGAATATTTCGAGTGCCGCCCGTCGGTCTGTGCTGATTATGCTTTTCCCATGCCCTTGCCTTTTATATTTTGGGATATAAATTCTCTATATCCCATAGGGACTTTAGTTAGTTGGCTCCCACTGTTTCAAGAAAAACCAGACTGCCAAGATCCGGACGACTTGGGCTGGTGGTATGAAGAAGATCAGATAGATTCTTACAACGGTTGGATTGAAAGAGTGCGCCATATGATGAAAGAAGGCGGGTGGCACGGCTACTGCAATTTGCCTTACAGATATTGCGAGAGCCAACAAGCGTTAGAAGTCACGGAAATTCAACCTCTTGAAGGTGACGATTATATTTTTGATGCTGGACGTATCTTAGACTCCTTTCAAAAGGTACAGGGAGTGGGGTTTGAGAAGATAGATCGGGGTTTTTACCCCGCATTGCCTATTAATCAAAAATTTCCGCCTAGAAAAGAAGATTATTCAGATGATATTAGGCTTGATGGCTTTTGCTACTATCGCCTTGAATTTTACGAGTGGGATGTTGATTTAAGAGAAGCCGACCTTATCAAAAAACAAGTTAAAACCCCTGAATAATCTTAGACAGCACTAGATGACTTTTGGGGTAAATAAATCGTCTACCTTAAAACACGAAGGTGCAGGAGTCATTACATTCCTGCTTTTCCTTCCCTTGGCTAGTAAGAGTAAGTTTTAATATTGTTTCTATATCTGGCTGCACAGGAGGAACAACTCAGACTCTTACCCCAAATTAAGTTGCGCTCAAGGACAGGTTTTATATGCTTCCATTTGCACAAACATTCCCAGTAGGCGTTTGAGTAGCAAGTGATACTGTTGGTTAACTTAACAATCAATTGTTAGGACGAAGAAGGGCGAATCGGGATACTCGTGTCTGAGCAAAAGGTATATCATCAAGCCAAGCCACCATCCGCACAAAATTAATAGCCGTTGCTGTAAGAATATGCTGTAGTTGAACTTTGGCCAAACCTTGATAACGGGCTTTCCGTAAACCGAAGGCTCTAACCCCCTGAGAAATAGTTCCTTCTACTCCTGCTCTGGTCTGATAAATTTCCTTCCAGGCGGGAGTTTCTTGTTGAATTCTTTGGGATTGAAGCAGTTCATGCTCGTTCTGTTGGCGTAGAGTTAGCCTTCGGGCTGCCGTCTTTGAGTGAGTACACAAAGCCCGACTTGGACAGAGTAAGCAAGTCTTTCTAGGAAAAGAAACCCGAATTACGGAATTGCCCCATTGATCCTGACACACGAATCCATTTTTTGAGGCTTTTTTTCCCTTGAGGACAGGTTACTCGTTTGGTGTTCCAATTAATTTGAAATTGGCTAAGGTCATAGGTCTCTGAGGTTTTGGACTGCCAACTCGCATTAGGACGCATGGGACCAATAATTTTTACCCCGTAATCCTTCTGACTCTTGAGCAATAGAGTTGCATCAACATAACCAGCGTCTACAAGATGCTCGTCAGGAAGTAAAGCTTTCGCCTTTAAGGATTGATGAATAAGTTCCGTCTGGTCAACATCGGCGTGATTAGCTGGAGTTGTTTCTACATTAGTGATGAGATGAACTCGCTCTTGATCACAGGTTTCTGTAAGATGAACTTTGTAGCCAGTCCAAGTCGTAGTGCGTTTGTTGCCATAACGAGCATCTGTACCATTTTCTTTTTAAGCTGCCGCAGATAAACTGGTATTTGAAGTGTTCAAAATAGAGGTATGGCTGGGGTATTCAAGCTCAAGATTACTGAGACAAAGTCCGAACTAAAAACCCTGCTGGGTCAG
>NZ_JBYCCV010000059.1:0-24840 GCF_057473825.1 Aliterella sp. E5.1 | reverse complement strand
TTACTTCAATTGGATTTGGCAGCATAGTCGGTTCAAGTCCACTGCCGCACAACGAGCAGGATTAACCTCTCGACCATGGACTTGGAATGATATCGTGACCTATCCCACAATAATCTGACGCACTACCGGTTTCGCAGGCAACGGTGGAGCCGCGAAAGTTGGTACTGTAAGGAGAATGTCCAGTGAGTGAGGCAATCAGCTGAGATTTACCAGTGCTTTCTTTGCCGATCAGGACGATCGAGCGTTGGGTAGAAGGGGTAAGGAGGGGCATGGGCGGAGGGGTAGGGTTAAATATTATCGAAAATCAAAAATTGCTTCAGCAGATACAGTCGTTCTCGCAGCAGGAAAGGTCGTCGAGAAACATGCCCTCTTGACGATAGGTTTCCAGTGGTGTGGGATCAATGCCAAGACGATGGGCGATCTCATTCGCAACGACGGCAAAACGCTGACGAAACTTGTAGATAAAGCAAAAAATGACGTTCCTGTGACGTACCGCAGGTCCGACGACAAACAATCCCGGTGTGACAGTCGATTCATCTGCGTCAGTTAAGCTGGCATAGCCTTCAGCCCAATTAAACAGCGGGGCGATTTGCTTCAAGCTGCCCTCAAACCCGGTGCAAAGGATGGGTTTGGTTGGCGTAACCCACTTGTTATATTCGCTGTAAACAGCGTAACCGCCCGGAACTACCTGAACATTTTCGATCGCAACATTCCCAATCAGTTCTAATCGACCCGTTGAATAACACAACTCGATTCGTTGCTGCGTGTAAGGAGACAGAGAAATACTAGGGTCAGGATCTGGGTTTGCCCAGTTTCCAGCCCGGTCTAGCACCTTGACTTTCTTTCCCAACGCCACTAGATTCGCTGCTGCATCCATGCCGCTTTCATACCCGCCAATGACAACAAACTCATCACCTTGTAAATCAGCCCAGGATTTTACCTGAGAATTATGCAGACATAAATCTGCACCCGGAAAAGGAGTCAGGTTAGGATACTGAAATTCTCCGGCTGCCCAGATCAAAAACCGGGTTTTGAGCATACCATCTGGAACATGAAGCAGAAACCCTTGATGTTGGGGTAAGGGTTCAACTTTCTGGACTGCAACACCTGTGTAGACGGGCAGTTTGAAGTAATCGGCAACGGTTTCTAGATACTGGGCGTATTGCCTGCCATTGAGGTGTTCTCGCCGGAAGCCGATCGCGGGCGACGTTTTGCGGGCGATCGCATTCAAGTCGAGATGCCCAAAGCCGTGGCTGGGAAACGATGGGGTAATAAAGTGCATCTCCTGCGTCCAGCGACGGAAGGACTCTCCGATTTGATGCCGTCCCAGGATGGCAAAATTCCCCACCCCCAAGTCTTTCAACACAACGCCGACCCCAATCCCCGCCGCACCTGCACCGACGACAATAACATCAAACGCTTCTGGCTTTTTCATGAGGAGCAGCAATGAGTAAATTATAAGTTGATAATGATAATCATTCTATAGCTTTCCCTTGAACTTGAACAGGGCGACCATACGAACAACTCGCCCCGCTGCCCGCCGGCTGCTAAGTGTCGTTCACTAGGATGCCATGCTAAACAAGAAAAGCCCTCCTCCGCACCTTCAAGCACCTGCACCGCTTCCAGTGCTGCTTGCCATAAGATGATCCAGCCATCGTCTGAAAGCGAGGCAAGCAACCCAAGAGTGGGTTGCTTGCCAGATCCAGCACAGTGCCACTGTGGAGATCCAACTATTCCAGCCCTCCGGGGAGTGCATCCACATCGTCACCAGTTCACGAGTGGCGGCTGCCATAATCGGCGGCAAGTCAGCAGAGAGTGGAAGATCTGCCCATGCTAACTGTCGGATTTTTCCAGGAAATCCACGCATTAAAGTTGGCAAGTCATTCTCATCGGTCGGTTCACGCTGAAGGTGCTGCGCCTTCGACCAGTCCAGCACACCAATGCTGTGGTCATGAACAGCGCAGGCGAGATAGGAACCGTCTGGTGACCAGGAGATCGCACTGGCTGGCGAGGTCAACTCCCATTGATACAGACGTTCACCCCAATTATGGGCATTCCAGATGTGGATATTGCTTTTAAGGGCGCTCTCCAAATGCTTGCCATCCGGCGACCAGCGCATATCCTGAGAACTTGCAATCCCTGCCAAACTGGTTACTATTTCAGCCTGATTCGCATCCCAAATCTGCACCGTTTTCCCCTGATTAAATGCCAGATGATTGCAAGTGAGATGCCAGACTAGGCGATCGACCCAGGAGCCACATTCAAGCGTATCTGCGATTTTAGGGGCATCTCCATCCATCTGCCACAGCGTAATTGTGCCAGCTTGCCCACCCGTTGCCAACCACTCGCCGTCAAACGAAAAAGCCAGAGCATCAATGGATTGTCCGGTTGGCTCACACAGAGACGCACCGACACCCTTGTTCAGCAAATACACTTCCCCCGCACCAGAGGCAGCTGCTAAGGTATTGCCAATCGGCGACCAGGCGATCGCCGTCACATAATCTGACAACGTTGCTTTAGCGCTCAACTCCAGAATGGACTTTAAGGTCATGCTTGTTGCCTCTTCAGGATCGATGCCAGCGAGTCTGTCCATCAGGCTGATCAATCAGCGTAATGCCAGCCGCTTGCAGTTCGTTGCGGATGAGATCGCCCTCGGCATAGCGTTTTTCTTGCCGTGCCTGTTGCCGTTGTTGCAGCAGCAATTCAATCCAATCAGTATCCAGTTCTGGTGCAAAATTGGTTTCTTTATCTGCTTCTAAGCCGAGTACTTGGGCGAGTTGAATTAGAGTTTGTAATGAAGTCTGTAGCTGTAGATCAGAGAGGTCTTTTTCTGATTGATTACAGCGCAAATTAAACTCTCGTTTGAGTGATTTAGCTAACTCAAACAGCACTGCTAATCCAGCCGCTGTGTTGAAGTCATCATCCATTGCGGTCTGGAAACGGGCGATCGCTTTTGAGTCCAATTCACCCAGAATCGGCAGTTGCTCAGAGAGGCTGAGTTTCTGCCAATCCAACGTCAGCGAGTCTTTGAGCGTCTGCCAACCATTCTCGGCAGCCGCGATCGCCGCCTTCGTAAAATCCAATGGCTTCCGGTAGTGGGCTTGCAGCACGAATAGCCGAATCACCATTGGGTCAACAGGCTGTGGATACTCCGACCATTTGCCGTCCAGCAAATCTCGAATCGTGGTGAAGTTGCCCAGGGATTTAGACATTTTCTCGCCATTCACCGTTACCATGCCGTTGTGCAGCCAGTAGCGGGCTAAGGGCTTGTCGGTCAGCACTTCCGACTGAGCGATTTCATTTTCATGATGGGGAAATACCAGATCACCCCCACCGCCGTGAATGTCGATCGTTTCTCCCAGCCGTGCCCGGATCATGGCAGAACATTCGATGTGCCAGCCGGGTCGTCCTTTGCCCCAAGGCGAATTCCAGGCGGGTTCACCGGGCTTTGCCGCTTTCCACAGGGCAAAATCGCAGAGATATTCCTTTTTCTGTTCCAGATCATTGGGGTCAACTCGCCCACCCGCCCCAGCCTGCATCTGCTCTAGATGTCGTCCAGAAAGCTTGCCATACTCCGCAAATTGCCGCACGCTATAGTAGACATCGCCATCTACTGCGTAGGCGTAGCCCTTTGCTTCCAGAGCTTGAATCAATTGATGAATCGCTGGGATATGCTCCGTGACGCGGGGATATTCATCTGCATCTAGAATATTTAACTGTCGAATATCTCGAAAGTAAGCCGCAATGTAGCGATCGGTAATGGCTTGCATCGAACTGTTTTCTGCCTGTGCCCGATTCAAAATTTTGTCATCAATATCCGTGAAGTTTTGCACATAGCGCACTTGAAAGCCACGCCATTGCAAATATCGCCGCACTACATCCCAGCCAATGTAAGAGCGGGCATGACCCAAATGGCAGTCGTCATAGACCGTTACGCCACAGCAATACATCGTGACTTTAGCCGGTTCAATGGTAGCGAGGGGTTCCTTTTTCCGAGCCAATGTGTTGTAAATGAGTAGAGTCATGACTGAAAGAGACTGCCAAAATCAAAGGATAAATATTGCTTTGAGACAATTAAGGTTTAGACAACTGAAAATACGGTCAGCCCAATCCCAGCACACACAATAACAATGGCACTGAAGATCGATAGCTGTCCTGGCAGCTTGGGCACCACCCATTGTTCCAGCCACTGCTTGGCATAAACCACCAGTAGCCCTAAAGTGACCAATATCGATGCCATGCAAACACTAAAAGCACTCACCAGAAATAATCCATAAGTTGTTTGATGGAGTGCTACCGCACTCAACAGCAAGACCAATGCTGAGGGACAAGGCACCATTCCCCCCGCAATTCCTAACGTGATGAGAGATGACATAGAGGCATCAGATGCAGATTCGTGATGGTGAGGAGAGTCTAAACTGAGTTCATGGTGATGGTGGTGATGGGAGCAGTGCTCTGGTTCTGAATTCAGTCGGCACTTGAGCAACCCAACCCCAACCCCGCAAACCGTTAATCCACTCACCGCGCTCAGAACTGGATACAACTGTTCTGGCACCACATAATGCGAGGCGAAGAGTGCTCCAAACCCCAGCAAAAAGATGGTCAATATGTGGGTAATGGTTGTAACTAACCCCAGGAGTAAAGCGTGCTGGGGAGTGCCGCGATCGCCCACTAAGTAGGCACTGAGCATCGTTTTTCCATGCCCTGGTGCAAGAGCATGAACAGCACCAAACCCGAAGGCGATCGCTATTCCAGCCACGATCGTGCCAGGGTTTGGCTGCGACTCTAATAAACCTGTCAGCCCGATCGCGTGATCCAGGTGGGCTAGTATAAACGCTTGTTGCACGTTGGTTGTCCTCACGCCTTCAAAAACTTTACAGAATGTCTGAACCAAACAGGGAGAATGCACCATTTTACATAGACACTTTCCAGGTATTATTGAAATGATAATCATTATTATTCTAGCATGGACATCCACAATATCCCCGCCCCACCAACGCCCTGGTCATGGCAGCTGATTGAGCCAGCGATCAATTCAAGCGTCTACATTCACCCGCTTACCAACGTGATTGGCGATGTGCGAATCGGGGCGCAGGTTCACATCGCACCGGGGGTCTCGATTCGGGCAGATGAGGGGATGCCATTCCACATTGGGGCAAATGTGAATATTCAGGATGGTGCGGTGATTCATGGCTTGGAGCAGGGGCGAGTCACTGGGAATGATGGTGAACCTTACTCAGTCTGGATTAGTGACAATGTTTCCATTACGCACATGGCGTTAATTCATGGTCCGGCTTACGTGGGCAACGGCTGCTTTATTGGCTTCCGCTCCACGGTATTCAACGCTCGTGTTGGGGATGACTGTATCGTCATGTCCCATGCCCTGATTGAGAATGTCAAAATTCCGGCAAGTAAATACGTGGCTTCCGGATCAGTGATTACCCATCAGCAACAAGCTGATCGCTTACCCGATGTTCAAGAAACAGATTCAACGTTTGCCCGTCATGTGATCAGCGTTAATCAAAAACTTCGGCAGGGATACCTGTGTGCTGATGATAATATGTGTATTGCCGCAATCCGAGATGAATCAAATGGACATTCCGATCGTTCGCAAAGTAATGGATCTAGCAACGGTCATCGATCCTCTTTACCCTTAAGCCCTGAAGCGTTAGCCTGGATTCGCAGGCTGCTAAACCAGGGATACCACATTGGAGTAGAACATGCTGATGCCAGGCGATTTCGGGCAAATTCCTGGTCTGATTATAGATTGATTAAAACAACCCGCGAGGCGGAGGCGATCGCTGTTATTGAAGATTGTCTGCATGAACATCCTGATAAATATATCCGCTTGTTCAGCATTAATCCTAAAACGCGGCAGCGCGGCAGTGAGATGGTTATCCAACATCTGAAGGAAAGATGAAGGAGTTGGATCATTTCCATTACCTCATCACCGCTTTACCGCTTCACGCTTTAGCGAGCTGAACAGTATTGAAGAAACAACTTCTGGCTCCAGTGTGACAGGCAACATTACCCACTTGCTCAATCTTCAATAGAAGCGTATCCGCATCACAATCGTAGTAAAACGCTTTGACTTTTTGAATGTGTCCAGACGTTACACCCTTGTGCCAAAGTTCAGCACGCGATCGGCTCCAGTAGTGTGCCTCACCTGTTTCTAATGTTTGCTGAATTGATTCGCGGTTCATCCATGCCATCATCAGAACGGTGTTGTCTTGATGGTCTTGAGCGATCGCCGGAATCAATCCCATCTCATTAAATCTCAATTGTTCGATCCAAAGTAGATTTTGGTTCATCGCCATTACCGGGTAAGACAATTATTCAGACTTTGAATGAGAAAGAGTGAATCTAATTTGCGCCCAATCAATACCATCTGATTTTTGGGAGCAGTCATCCACTCGCTATCGTCGATCGTGAACCGCTTACCACTGAGTTGGAATAAATGGCGTTTAGGACTGTCGACAAACCAAAGAACGCCCTTTGCTCGAAACACGTTATCGGGAAGCTGATAGTCGAGGAATTGCTGAAACTTTTTGATGGATAGAGGGCGATCGCTTTGAAATGACACCGCCATAAACCCATCATTATTAAGATGTTTAGAATCAGGTGCGGGTGCTGCCAGAGTTTGAGTAGCAGAACTTGACTCTGCAAGATTGACATCCAAAATCAGCGAGAGTGGCATCCTGCCATATTCAGAGCGCAAGATTCTGGCACCTTCTTTAATTGACCGGAGATAGTTTTCTAGTTCATTCACTCTCCTCTCAGGCACTAAATCAGTTTTATTCAACAGAATAATATCGCCATAAAGAAACTGGTTCATGGCTGCACCGCTGCTGTAATGCTCCATTGGAGTCAATGTTTCTGCATCTGCGACAGTCACGAGCGCATCCAACTGAGTTAAATCTCGCAGTTCGGTACCCAGAAACGTCAGCGCGATCGGCAAAGGATCAGCAACACCCGTAGTTTCAACAATCAGATAATCAATCCGGTCTTGACGCTCCAACACTCGATAGACAGCATCCGCTAAATTATCATTGATGGTACAGCAGATGCAGCCATTCGTCAGTTCAATCATGTCTTCCTCAACAGCAATCAAGAACTGACTATCAATGTTGATATCACCAAACTCGTTGACTAAAACAGCAACTTTGTAGTGTTCAAAATTTTTCAGAATGTAGTTCAACAGCGTGGTTTTACCACTGCCTAAAAAGCCCGTAATGATAGTTACAGGAAGTTTCTGAGGCAATATGGCAAGAGTATCTCGCATAAGTGAAGTCATCTCAGCAGGCAAACGGTAGAAAAAGAGGCAATGGTGGCATGGAAAGCCACTGCCTCTAGGTAAGAGAAAGTTTTAGTGGAACGCTGGCGTATGGCGAATCAGGCTCATAAACTCCTGGCGAGTGCGGGCATCATCAGCAAACACGCCTTTCATAGAACTGGTCACAGTCCAGGAACCGGGTTTTTGGACACCACGCATCACCATGCACATGTGAGTGGCTTCAACCACCACCGCCACACCTTGAGGTTTGAGCAAGCCTTGCAGGGCTTCAGCAATTTGATGAGTCAACCGTTCCTGTACTTGCAAGCGACGGGCATACATCTCACAAATCCGGGCAATTTTGGATAAGCCAATTACGTTACCGTTAGGAATATAGGCAACATGGGCACGTCCTAAAATTGGCAGAATGTGATGTTCGCAGGAGCTAAACAGATCAATGTCGCGCACTAGCACCATTTCGCTGGCATCTTCATGAAATACGGCTCCGTTGAGTAATTCATCTAGCGATTGCTGATAACCAGAGGTAAGAAATTTGAGGGCTTTGACCACCCGTTTGGGCGTATCGCGTAGTCCTTCGCGATCGGGGTCTTCACCCATGCCGAGCAGCAATGTGCGAACGCCTTGCTGCATTTCCGCTTCAGAAACGGGGGGTTTAGCTTCAGTGCTGATGAGTTGCTTACGGATATCGTCGGGTGAGATTGATAGAGTCATGAGTGAATTTAGATTAAGTGATCATCAGCCGTAGAAATAGGGCGCGCAGTATGTCCCTCCTTCCAACAGACGACTGAACTGCTGCAAGACGATGGATCAGGCAAGACAATTTGCTAGATGCTGCCGCAGTTCATCAGCATTCAGGTTACGCCCGATAAAGACAAGCTGGTTCTTAGGAGAAGTTCGCCACGCTTCTGCGTTCAGGTCAAAGCGAGGACCGCTGAGTTGAAAAACGTTGCGTAAGTCACTTTCGCTAAACCAGAGAATGCCTTTTGCCCGAAAAACTTCTTGGGGTAATTGATTTTGCAAGAAGGTCTCAAACTTTTTCACATTAAAGGGACGATCGCTCTCAAAGGCAATCGATACAAACCCATCATTATCTAAGTGATCAGAGTGATGGTGGTGATGTTCGTGAGCATGATGCTCGTCGTAGTGATGATGGTCATGATGCTCGTGGTGATGTTCTGTATGCGGATGATCCTGCTGAGATTGCTCAATCTCTTCCTGGACTAAATCGGCATAGGCTTCTGGGTTATTGTAGCCTACATCCAAAATCAGTGGCAACGGCACCTGACCGTGTTGACTATGGAGGATTCTGGCACCTTTCTTGACTGTGCCAATATAAGCTTCTAAGTTCTTAACCTGGTCTGGATCTGCTAGATCGGTCTTGTTCAAAATAGTGATATCGGCGTAGGCAATTTGCTTGAACGCCGCTTCGCTATCGAAGTGATCGGGGGTAAATGTTTCAGAATCGACCATCGTGACGATCGAATCAAGCCGAGTTAGGTCACGCAGTTCTGTTCCCAAGAATGTCAGTATAATCGGCAGCGGATCAGCCACACCAGTCGTTTCAATCACCATATAATCGACTTGATCGTCTCGTTCTAGCACTCGATATACAGCATCTACTAACCCATCATTGATGGTGCAGCAAATACAGCCATTGCTCAGTTCTACCATGTCTTCATCCATCGACACGAGTAATTGACTGTCGATGTTGATGTCGCCAAACTCGTTGACTAAGACTGCAACTTTTAGATTTTGGCGATCGCTCAAAATGTGATTTAGTAATGTCGTTTTGCCACTACCCAAAAAGCCCGTGATGATGGTGACAGGCATTCCCCGTTTAGGAATTTCTAGAGAGGCGGTAGTAGTTTCAGTCAAGGTGCTAGTCATATTAGTTCCTCAGTTAAAAATGTTTATGCTAAATCGCAATACAGTTAGTTAATTGCTGCTTAATTTCGAGGGCATTCAAGTTTCGTCCAATAAACACGAGTTGGTTACAATCTGGTGGCTGTGAACGATTCTCTTTCAGAGACATTGCATGAACGCTCTTTAAATCACACCGCTTGCCACTCAGTTGAAACACATGGCGTAATTGGCTGCCCTGAAACCAGAGAATTCCTTTCGCACAATGAATATTGAGGGATAGGTTGTCGAGAAAGAATTGGAATTTGGGTAGGTCAATGAGGCGATCGCGCTCGAATGAAACTGACATAAACCCATCATTCTGTAAATTGTGAGAATGATGCTCATGATGGCTTGGATGGTCGGCTTGAGAGAGATTGAGATAGGAATTAGAGTCATTAAATCCGATATCTAAAATCAGAGGCAATGGTACTTGTCCATGCTGGGTTTGAATCACCCTGGCACCCGGCTTGATGGAGCGAATATAGGTTTCTAATTCGTCAATGCGATCAGGTGTGACTAGATCAATTTTGTTCAGTAAGATGATGTCACCATAAATCAACTGGTTCAGTGCAGCTTCACTGTCGTAGTGATTCGGCGTGAAGGATTCTGCATCAATAACCGTTAGAATCGAGTCAATATGAGTGACTGATTGCAGATCGGTGCTAATAAAACTCAGCATGATCGGCAATGGATCAGCAATCCCTGTGGTTTCAACCACGATGTAGTCCACTGCATCATCGTGATCGACCAACTCATAAACTGTGTCGATCAAGCTTTGATTGATGGCGCAGCAAATGCAGCCATTGCCTAGTTGCACCATATTTTCATCGACCGATACTAATAACTGGGAGTCGATATGAAGTTCACCAAATTCATTCACAATCACTGCCACTTTCAGGTCTTGACGATTACTCAAAATGTGATTGAGCAGGGTCGTTTTACCTCTGCCCAAAAAGCCTGTGACAATTGTGACAGGTATCCTTCGACTGGGAAGCGTTACGGATTCTTGACGAACCTGGACAACGGTATCGGTCATAACTACCCCTAATTCAGCGAAGGCGCATCCGCAAACTGACACGCCGTAGCTTTGCGTTGCATGAACTGGAAAATGTTGTAAAACCCGTTGCTGCGAGAAGGTGTGAGGCTGATATCAAGTCCGGTTATCTTGATGAAGTCGGGCGTGAGTTGCTGGATTTCTAGCGGAGACAATCCATTCAGTCCCTCAATCAACAGTGCCACCAGTCCTTTTATGATTTGGGAATCTGAGTCGCCCTGAAACGTGACGTTGCCATCCTTTAAGGTGGCGGTGATGTAGACTTGCGACACACAACCCGGAACTTTGTTGGCTGCCACTTTTGCGGATGCTGGAAATTTTGGCAGCCGCTTGGCAGGCCAGAGCAGATGCTCATACTTTCGCTTAGGGTCAGATGACTGCTGAAAGCGTTGCACCAGCCGTTCTAACACAAGAGGGAGTGAGGTTGAGGGATTGGACATCGGCTAAAGACGTGAATCAAAAATGATAATCGTTCTCATAGTAGCTTATCACAGCCTGATTTTTGATCTGCCTCAAAGAGTTAATGAGAATAGTTTGTTTTTAGATGAACTACCTTCAACCTGCTTGAGCGATCATATGGTGCGTTCTCCCAGACCCTAACACATAGATGGTTCCACCGGGGGCTGCATCGTCGTCCTGCAAACTCTGGGATTTGTGATTGCCATGATTTTTGCGCCTAAACACGGATCGTTAGTCAGAGCTAGGAAACCATCGACCGAATTGCCATGAATACTGGGTATTTCAACCCAATTAAAAGAGGTAAGGAACCAACCGCTTTGTTTGTTGCATGTAGAACTGATACTCATCTCCAAACTGTTCAAGCATCATTTGCTCTTCGTTGCCAATCCGTAACATATACATCACCCCAAACGAAATTAATCCTGCAAAACCAGCGATCCAGTTTGGCAGCAGAAGTGGTTGTGCCAAACACCACAACCACACCGACGTGTACATTGGATGACGAATGGTTTGATACACCCCATTGCTAATCAAAGTGTGCCCCTCTCTCATCTCCAATGTGGGCGACCAGTTCCTACCCAGATCAAAATGAGAACGCCAGAATAGCCAAAGCGCCACTGCAAATATGATCACTCCTAGCCAATTTGCCCAGAGCGGCAAGTTATAGTTGGCAAAATCTAGCCAGGGAGACAGGATATAGAGCAAAGGCAAGATGATCATGCCAAAGAAGACTAAGAGAATCAGCACTTTTTCCTGAGTTGTTTTGTGATCGTGAGTAATTTTATTCTTCTTATTTTCTCTGTGATGGGGAAAACGAATCACAAAACTAGCCACAACACCAATTATGAAAAGGATTTTTAGAGTCAATACATCCATATTGTCTATCTCCTGAGTAAATGGAAAACAATCTGTTAAATGTCAATAAATCTAAAAGTTTCTAGGTAACAGCAGGTATTTCTTTACCCAGCAAATGCGACCTTCCTGCTCCAACTGACTGAGTAACCGGGTTACGGTGACTCGCGTCGTGCCAAGGGCATCGGCAATATCCTGATGGGTGAGTCGTAGCCGAATCAGTTGTCCGTGATCTGACTCATGACCAAACTTAAACGCTAACCAGTCTAACAATTGCTGTAATCGCTGGTGAATCTGCCCGCTGCGAATCCGCAGCAACGTTTGGGTCTGGTGGAGATGAGACAATAGCAGTTGATTCAAATTCCAGCATTCATAAGATTGAAGCGCGCAAATCTCGACATCCGTTAAACATTCCACTTCATAGGTCTGAATGCAAGCGAGGGGTTGACCTACGGTGTCTCCTGTCCCCCAAAAGCCCAGAGTTATGATGGTGCCATCTTCAGCTAACGTGAACGTGCGAACGGCTCCGACCTCGATCTTCCAGAGGATATTGTCCTTTAATGGAATGGACTCTCGCCGCTTAAAGGTGCGTTGAATTGAGAAGCGCGGCTGCATGAGTGTGAGGTTAGCGTTGACCATTGGGTATGCCTGTAAAATGTCTGTATTGGAAAAGCAGGATTAGAAAAGTGTAGGTTTGTGACCAGAGGCTTCAGCAGAATGTTTGTAGGGAGAGGTCTGTAACAATCGGGTTGGCAGACCAAAATTCGGCATTTCCTGATGGCAGTGAGGGCAGAACCAGTAAATGCCAGCGCCTCGAACATGACGAAGGAGTGTATCGGTACAGCAAGGACAAGTAGACATAGGGACTCCAAGAAGTTGACGGTTAATAGTGATTACTGTGTTGTCCTCTCTATTGACCCGCAATTAATGAAGCTTCAAAAAGGGTGAGGCTGTCGGCAACCAGTGATTCAGGCCAGCATCGTCAGCGTGATGACCATAGACACTGACTAGAATTCTGTGCGTTAGTTTAGCTCCGATGCCAAGTCGGGCAGAACCGATCTGGATGATGACGGAGCCACCGGGATTCCGACTCATGACCTGAACTTCAACACCACAGTTAAATCCCATTTTCGTGAGAGAATGCATCTGGCTCGATGTTCCCTGTAGTCTTTGGCTCAGCAGGCGATCGCCCACGGATGCTCTAGAGGGCAGGAACAGGTTATCTTCAATCAAAGATTGAGAAGACGGCTGAATGTAGTTGGGATTCTGATCGACCTCAAACTCATGGCTGGAAAAGGCTTCTCGCTCTAACCTGCCATCGATGAAGGTAAAACCCCAGCCTTCATAGTTCTGCCAACTACCGCTCATAGGTCGATGTCCCGCTTGAGTTCAAAGTTAATGCAAAGATTGTCAACAAAATTTAGACTACTCGCTTAAGTAAGATCAATCATGGATGACTTGTATTTGGCAGAAGTGAGCTAACCACTCTCTTAGATTATCCACGTCCAATTATTGCTAATTTTTCTCAATAAGTCAAGAATAGCTGAACTTTGGTAGAGGTGGAATTCTCGCTAAAATTCCCTTCTTGAGGGCATCGGGTCGTTCCTGGCGGGGAACCATTCCATCTGGACTAGCATGGTATTGTTCTGCCAGTTGCAAAATCGCTGAGGCACTTTGCAGAGGCAGCAAATCACCAAACATTAGGGTGGTTTTGTAGAGAGCAGCGAGGGCGATCGAACAAGCTCGATTACAGCCACTCAAACAATCAACTGTCTCAATCTTGTACTCAGTTTGAAGTGTCCACTGTTGTTGCAGACGTAATAAGCTTTGTAGTAAGTGATAACCACCCCGCTGTCCCATATAGTCTCGTTGCGTCGATGAAAACGCACAGGACTTGCATAGAAATAAAACATGTTGAGCCATGATTCAGCATTTAGTGTGTGGGGTTACTGGGAAATGGAAGATAAAAGGTGATGGATGAAGAAGTGATGGGGTGAATGGGTAGATGAGTAGAGGCGTGAGGATCATTGGGGATTAATGCACTGGATGGGCGAAGCGGCTAAAGGAAAGATGCATAAGCAGTAGCCCGATCGCCCAAATGACCTCTTTGGCAAATAGGCTGCCAGTAATTGCCCAGGTCAACATGTGACTACCTATTAGCAGCCAGTCGAGTGCCAGGATTAAACTTTCAAACGCTGCAAAGCCAATTAGAGCGATCGCACCGCCCCACAAACAATGCCCTTTCAATGTCTTTTGACTAAATGGAGGACGGAGCGATGCCAGCATCGTGACGATGAGAGTTCCCAGTCCCATCATCAACCCCCAAAGCAGAGAATCGGCTGTCCACGGATACTGACGCAGTGTGTAGCCATAGACCTGATTCATCAACCAGATCGACATTGCAATCAGGATGGCTCGCTTGGGTTTGAATGTGGTTCCCGCGATCGCTCCAAACGCAACAAGCGGCGGATGGGGATAAATTACACTACTGAAAGCACCGATCGCGAGAAAGGACATGAACCAGATTCTGCTATGGGCTATCGCCTGCCACTGAGTTGACCAGAGAGTTTGTTCTGCAACCAAAGCATGGTGAGTTGTATTGTTCATGTTCCTCCTGTCTCCGTAGTAACATCTGAGATCGTCGTTGATCATAACGGCTAAATGGTGATGATGTGATCGGGCGGATTGCCAGCTAATGCAGCATACAGGTCTGGGAAGCAGCCGACCTGCACCCCTTCGACGGTGCCTGTTGGGTCGCAATGACCGGGTTCCCCTTTCGCTAACCCTCGTGATAGCGCACAGCGATCGCACATCATTAGCAGAATCTTTTTTTCTCTCGCAACCGTTGCAAGCCTTTCGCCAATCGGACTTCCCTGATGCAAACAGTAAGTGTTGTCGTCAAAGAAAAACATCCCGACGACTTCTGCACCGTGATTATTTTCTTCTAACTGCGGCAAAATCATCTGCCCCAATTTGTAATCTGCGGTATGTCCAGATGTGCTAAAAACGTAAGCAACTTTCATATTTCTCCTACTCTAAAGCTGTTGTTTGTTGACAATTGCCTGCTGCATTTTTTCGTGCAGTTCAGCTAGCATTAACGCTCCGAGTTCTCCTGCCTGACGGGTTCGCACACTTAAGGTTTGAGTTTCCACTTCGCGTTTACCGATGACCGCAACGACGGGAATTTTTTCGAGTTCTGCGGTACGAATTTGCTTGCCCAGGCGATCGCCACTGTGATCAACCTCAACCCGATAGCCCAGTTGTTTCAATTGCAGGGCGATCGCTGCTGCATAACCTCGCTGGTTATCGCTCACAGGTAACAACCGCACCTGCACTGGAGCTAGCCACAGCGGAAAATCCCCCGCATAGTTTTCAATCAAGATGCCGAAGAATCGCTCTAATGAGCCGAAGATGGCGCGGTGAATCATGATGGGACGTTGGCGAGAACCATCTGCCGCCACATATTCCATCTCAAATCGTTCAGGCAAATTAAAATCGACTTGAATCGTAGAGCATTGCCACAAACGACCGATCGCATCCTTGATCTTGATGTCAATCTTGGGACCGTAAAACGCACCGCCGCCCTCATCAGTCACATAATCCCAGCCTTTGGTATTCAAGGCTTGCACTAATGCGATCATCGCTAATTCCCAAATATCATCAGTTCCCACAGATTTACCAGGACGAGTCGAAAGATACACCTCGTATTGCGTGAAGCCAAAGTCGGAGAGAATTGTCTCCGTCAAGTTCAACACACCCAATATCTCATCCGCAACCTGGTCTGGCAAGCAGAAGATATGAGCATCATCCTGAGTAAAACCGCGCACACGCATCAATCCATGCAACACGCCCGATCGCTCATATCGATACACCGTCCCCAATTCTGCCCAGCGAATCGGCAACTCTCGGTAAGAGTGCAAATGGCTCTGGTAGGTCAGCACATGGAAGGGGCAGTTCATCGGTTTCAGTTGATACTGCTGCGCCTCAATCTCCATCTGGTCAAACATATTATCGCGGTAAAAGTCGAAGTGCCCCGACGTTTTCCAGAGATCGAGGTTGGCAATGTGAGGCGTGTAGAGTAGTTCATAGCCTGCATCTAAGTGTGCCTTGCGCCAATAATCTTCAATCAGCAGCCGCATCCTAGCTCCCTTAGGATGCCAAAACACTAACCCCCCACCCGCGTCGGCCTGAATACTGAAGAGATCTAGGTCTTGCCCCAACTTGCGGTGGTCGCGTCGCTTTGCCTCTTCTTTTTGGGTCAGGTAAGCCTGTAGTTGTTCTGGAGTTTCCCAGGCTGTACCGTAGATGCGTTGAAGTTGAGGCTTGGTTTCGTCCCCGCGCCAGTAGGCTCCGGCAACACTTTCTAGGGCAAAGGCATCAAGATTAATCTCGCCCGTGTAGTTGAGGTGAGGTCCGGCACACAGATCCCACCAGCAATCCTTGCCGATCGTTTTTTGCGCTAAAGCATCGGCAGAAACGTGAAACAACGAAGGCTCTGACACGCCTTGCAGGGTATCGAAGCAACCGATGAAGTAACGGGTAATCGGTTCACCTGCGGGAATGCTGTCGAGGATTTCCAGCTTATAGGGTTCGTTGAGTTGCTCAATTTCTGCCCGAATTTTCTGCCGATCGACCATTTCCTGAATGATAGGTAGATTAGCTTTAATAATCCGCCGCATCTCCATTTCAATCTGGGTCAAATCGTCTGGGGTGAAGGCGGTTCGGCGGTCAAAGTCATAGTAGAAACCCGTTTCCGTCCAGGGCCCGATTGTCACTTTCGTTTCTGGAAACAGCGTCTGCACCGCCATTGCCAGCATATGGGCGCAGGTGTGACGAATCCTTAAAAGAGTTTGTGGGTCACTTTGAAGAACACTTTCCCCAGCGGTTGAACGGTTAATTTGACTGACCATACCTAATTATATAATGATAATCATTATCAACTTAACACAATCAACCCGAATCTGCCGATCAGTCGATTGGGGTACAGCCCAGTTTCGCCACAGAGGTAGCCATAGCGATCTCTCAGGTAGATAAGAAATAATAATTATTCTCAAAGCACGATACAAACTTCTCTTTTAACCTTGAGGTAAAGATGAAAGTCAGTCAGGATAATCCTCACAGCAAGTCGGGTTCAGCTAAAATCTCGTGAGCGGCTGGTGACGCAGGCAGTTGCTTTCTGAGGTGGCGTCATGCATAATTTGACCTTTCACGCTTTAGTCTGGATCTTCTCACTCAGTTGGAGTCTCCTGATATGTCGCAACTTGCAATCGTTGGTAAAGGTGGCAGCGGCAAAAGTACGGTTTCCTAGCTGCTGATTCAATATCTTACTAGCCTGCAACAACCCGTTTTGAGAATTGATGCAGACTACAATATGAACCTGCTGTCGAATTTAGGATTGGACTATTCCGGCGAAGTGCCAACCCTGCACCATTCGCATCAGCAGTTTCGCCGTCTGGTTGGCTTGGCGGCACAAGAGCCTTGGGGAAACTTGCAGCATAGAGAACGCTGCCGAAGTTTTCAGTCAACCCAGATGATGCATACACCGCCGCTCTGACACTACAAATTACCGAGTTCATCAAACTGATTGTGGTGGGTTTGGGCGATGAAGATGTGTTCGATAGCCCCCTCTGCGGCCATAGCCAGGTTGCACCACTGAAGTGGTATTTGCCTAACCTGGAAACCCACGGCACCCCAGTGATCATTGATAGCGCGGCTGGAATAGATATGCTCAAATACAACCTTTACCAGGGCTGTGATGCCTTAGATTGGAGTTGTGGAAGATCTCCGCAACAGTATTCGCGTGTTGAAGCAAATTCAGCAAGCCGCCGATCGTCTAGGGAGCCAGTTTTACGTGGTTCTGAATCAAGCTGTAGGAGATCGGGTGCCAAACGAGATTTTGGAGAATTGGGGGAAACAACTATTGGGCGTACTTCCCCGCGATGAAGCGATCGCCACCTATGATTATGCTCACGTTAGCCAACAGACAAAAGATGCTATTGGAATAATTTGGCAAACGCGACTAGGTACGATAAGTCAAAAACGTATGGCAATAGTTTGATTCGCACAACCGCTTGCTGTCAGGTTACTAACCAAACGATAAAGACTCCATTGATTCTGAGGTCAATTTACCTGTTTGGATCATGCTGCCTTATTGATCCATTCAATCCATATTTTGGCTTGAGGAAGCGTTAAATCCACCAGGCTAGAGGTTTTGGGCTGAAACGGCGTGAACTTCCCACCTAACCCTCTGACAATTGCCTCCGTATTGCCAAGCAGCATTTTCTGATAGGTTTCACCTGACGATCCAGGTTCGCCTAAGCCATCAGCATACAGTTCTTGTTCCGAAAGTTTGACATTGGCTTCCTTCGCAACAGCTTCGATCAGCTTCGGGTTAAGCTGATAGACATTTGGCTCAATAGGTGTTTCAGGGAGCTAAGTAAGAAGGGTCTCCAACAAAGCACTCAGCAAGGCTTTCCCTCGCTTTTTGGCATTGTGGACGAACTCGAAAAAGCTCAAGTACAAGGGTAACTTTTCTTGAGAGATGCCTCGATGGGGTCGTAACCAGGAGCGCAATAGCGACCAAAATCCCTCCATCGTATTGACATGCACCTCACAAAATCCATCGCCATCTTCATCACGGGCGTATTCGCCTCGACCATGACACACTGTTTTATGCTCATAGCCCCACTTGGTTACAGGAGTGTAAATGGCATACTCATCAGTGTAAATCAGACTACCGAGGGCAATAGTTGCCTTGATTAACGGCTTGATTGTCGCCTGCTTGACGTTGGCTAGCATCCGAATCACCACTTCTCCATCTCGTTGGATCATCCCGAAAATCGGTAGTTTTTCCTTCTTTTGGGTGCCTCTGCCCCGAACCCCCTTGAGGCGGTTTCGCCTCCCAAGACGACCTTTTTTTTCACCGCTTCGGGGTTGCCTTTATGTCCTGCCGTGACATACATCTCGTCACACTCCACTTCTCCAGACAACATGACTTCTGGTTTACCTGCAATAATCCCGGTTCGCAGTTGACAAGTCATTTGGTACACATCATCCTTGTCTAAATCCAATTCCTGAGCAATTTGCTGATTCGACAGGTTCAATCCCATAAAGTACAAGCACAGAATCCAAACCCGTAGGGGCTGATGATGTCCGGCAAAAATCGTGTCGGTCAAATCATCGAAATGGAAGCTGCAACCTTTGCACTGATATCTTTGACGCTCCGATTGGGTTTCATTCTTACCTCGCTTGATGATTTCATCGCCCTCACACTTGGGACAGTTTACCCCCTGCGGCCATCGGATCTGGCGTACTGTCTCATAGCATTTAGCATCCTCAATCAGGCTGGCAAGGTTAAGCATCTTAGGCAGGAACCAACTCTATTGCAGGTATTTTACCACGAGGTATCTCTCGCTCGATTTCATCTCCCTGGAATCCCTATTGAGCCTAAAACGATTAGTCAAACCGATCATGGGATTTGGCTCATTCAACACGGCACGGCGAACCATCAGAGGGCATGAAATTATGAACATGATGAGCAAAGGACAAGTTTTGGAAGTTCCCAAGGGAGCCGTCAAAGAGCGGGTTCTCTTCCTCAATCAAATCTTTAGAGTGGTTGGATAAATTCAACTCCTGCAACAGGCTTTTTCTATCCTTATGAATTTCTTGCAACACAACCCAATTCGGTAAACAACGCCTGTGGAAACTGTAACCAGTAATGGCAACACTGCGATCAGTGTCATGATTCGACGCAATCTTCTGAAATGCTGAATGGTCATGATGATTCAGTTAATTGTTTTCTGGATCGGACGAGCAATCCATGTTTGGGCGCAAAGATCATCGCGATCACAAATAACAGTGTTTGTAACACTACAATACAGCCTCCAGTTGATCCATCAATGTGGTAGCTGATATAGGTGCCCATGACGCTGGAAAATACGCCCGAAGCCATTGCAATCCAAATTATGTGGTCAAAGCGATCGCTCAACAAATACGCTGTTGCCCCCGGAGTGACCAACATAGCAACGATTAAAATAATGCCAACCGTCTGAAGCCCAGCAACCGCAGTCAGCGATAGCAAAGACAGCAACACGTAGTAGAGAAAAACAATGTTGATCCCAATGGATTGGGCATGAGTGGAGTCAAAGCAGAACAAGACTAAATCTTTGCGTAAAATCGCCAGCGTCACCAGGGTGATCGCACTAATGACAACGGTTTGGATGATGTCAAAATCCGAAATTCCTAGGACATTGCCAAACAAAATGTGGGACAAATCGACTGTGCTTGTGATTTTGGAAATCAGCACGACACCGAACGCAAAAAATCCAGTAAACACCACTCCAATTACCGTGTCTTCTTTAATGCGAGTTTTGGATTTAATGAACCCGATTGCAATTACAGAACCCACCCCAAACACAAATGCACCAATCGCAAAAGGAATATTCAGCACATAAGCAAGCACCACTCCCGGCAGCACAGCATGGGAGACAGCATCCCCCATCAATGCCCATCCCTTCAATGTCATGTAACAAGATAGGGCAGAACACACTAACCCCACCAAAGCACTGACGAAAATTGCCTTGACCATAAACTCATGCTGCAACGGTGCCGCAAACCACTGAACTAAATCCACTACTGCTCCTCCTGATTGACCGGAGTTAAGCGACTTTTGGTAGATGAGAAATCGCCAACCGAACCGCCAAACGTGCGGGAAAGATTTTCTTCAGTGAACACCTCGGAGGTGTCGCCGTATGCCAAAATGCTGCGGTTAATCAATACCACCTGGTCGCAAAATGTAGTGATGGAGGCAAGATCATGGGTTGATATCAGAATAGTATGTCCTGCTTGTCGCAGTTGTATAAGTAGATCAATCATCATTTTTTCGGTTTTGATATCGACTCCAGCAAAGGGTTCATCCAGTAGCAAAACGGTTCCTTGTTGCGCTAATGTCCGCGCAAAAAAGGTGCGTTTTTTTTGTCCGCCTGACAGTTCACCGATTTGGCGATCGCGCATCTGCCACATTTCTACACGCTCTAATCCCTCTCGCACGGCACGTTTATCGGGCGATCGAGGTATTCGCAGTAGATTCATGTAGCCATAGCGCCCCATCATCACTACATCATGAACGCTCACCGGAAAGTTCCAGTCCACTTCCTCTGACTGGGGTACATATGCCACCAGACTGCTTTTTTGCACCCGACGAATCGGCAACCCATTAATCAAAATTTGTCCGGTAACAGGCTTGACAAATCCCATAATTGCTTTGAACAAGGTCGATTTTCCCGCACCATTCATCCCCACCAAGCCGCAAATGGTTCCCGCTTTGAGTTGCAGTGAGGCGCTGTGCAATGCCACTTTGCCATGATAGGCAACCGTCACATTTTCAATGTCAATGCTAATCTCATTCATAGGGTTTCTCTAATTACCTTGTAGTCCTTTTATCAAAGTGTTGACGTTGTATTCCAGTAGCTTGAGATAGGTTGATGCCGGACCATCGGCAGGAGATAGAGAATCGACATAAAACACACCTGCAAATTTTGCGCCCGTTTCCTTCGCTACCTGAAGCTGTGCCTCGTTGCTGACCGTGCTTTCGCAGAACACTGCCGGAATCTGGTTTGCCCTCACCGTATTGATTACTTTTTCCACCTTTTTCGGCGTGGCTAGCTGTTCGGCATTAACTGCCCAAATATAGACCTCCTTTAATCCATAGTCGCGGGCAATGTAGGAAAATGCGCCCTCACAACTGACGATGTAGCGTTTGTCGGGAGGAACGGCAGCGATCGCCCGTTTCAGTTTAGTGTCGATCTCCCGAATCTGCTGACTGTAGACTTTTGCATTCGCGTCATAGGTTGCCGCATTCGCCGGATCAAGCTCCCCTAGTGCCTTACGAATATTATCAGTGTAGATCAAGGCATTTTGGGGTGACATCCAGGCATGGGGATTAGGCTTCCCTTGGTAGGAGTCCGCGGCAATATTGACGGGTTGAAAGCCTTCACTCAAGGTAATGTGGGGAACTTTGGGCAAACTGTTATAAAATCGCTCTGCCCATCGCTCCAGGTTCAAGCCATTTTCCAAAATCAGATCAGCTTTTTGCCCCCTTTCTAAGTCGCTCGGCGTGACTTCGTAACCGTGAATCTCCGCACCTGGCTTGGTGATGGACTCGACAATTGCCTTATCTCCCGCCACGTTTTGCGCCATGTCTGCCAAGACAGTAAATGTGGTCAGGATGACTTTTTTATCTTTACGGGTACGGATGGGGTCAGTAGCCGTCGTAGGGCTAGAGGATTCATTCTGTGCAGTTTGAGTTGAAGTTGTCCGAGAACCACACCCACTCAGCCAAACTCCTAGTAATAGACCAATCAGACTAATTTGACAACCTTGAAACGCTGTCAAACGTCTGCTAAATATGGGCTGTTTATAAGTCATCATTGTCTTTCATTTTTCTTTCATAATTGTTAAAGATACCATAAGGTAAGAAATAATGAAAAGATTATGAAAGGTCTACGATGTGCGATCACGCCCGTGTCAATAAGAGCGTAATCAACGGCTTGTTGCAAAAAATCTTAATAATTGAGTAGTGATATGGAAGTAGTGGTGAGGCACAATTCTTGAGTGGTCAGTATTCTGTACAATATGGTTTTTTTTGTAAGACCCCTCGGAAAAGGGGATTAGTACAAAAAGAGGTTTGGTCTTACATCCTTGAAATTCTTTCCAGCAAAGCTTTTCACTTGCAAGATAGATCTCAATAACTCTACTTTTTGAGACTCGCCCATATCGTATCTCTTTTCGTGTCTCAAAAAGCAATTCTTAAATGCTCTAAGGAGTAGTGATACTCTCCCAAACGCATAGCTTTCATTGGTTATTCGTTTGGCAGAGTAAAGCCCCATTCTAGATCAAAATCCTTAATCACCTTTTTCGAGGGTTTATACAAATAACCCCAAACTAGTCAAGCTGTTACATTGTTGTGAAGAGAACCTCAGCCGCTACGGTTTAACAACTCCTTGTATTGTATTTGGAGAAACTCAACATGAAACCAAAAACGGCTCTGTGGGCTAGCATCTCAGGTCCTGTGCTAATAGGAGTGTGTTGCTTTACACCAGTTTGGGTTGTTACACTGAGCGCTTTGGGACTAGGAGGGGTGCTTGGATATCTTGATTATGTGCTGCTTCCAGCTTTGGCAGTAATGGTAATAGTTACCTTAGTCTCTTATCAACGGTATCGCCGTCAAAATTATTGAGAAAGAGCTTTATACTTTTTTCAATAATTGTTAAATCTTGAAAGGATATTTTTTGTATGCGTGAATTTAGTTATCTGAATGAATCTACTGATAAAACTCCGGTGATGCTCCCTCAGCATACTTGCCCGAAGGATGGCACTACAGGAAAACCGGTTAAACTCATTACCTTGAAAAGCCTATTGATTGCGGCTGCGCTGGAGCGGTTAGATCCTCAAAGCACCTATATGTTTTGTCGCAGTTCTGATTGTTCTGTAGTTTACTTTTCTGAAAAAGATCAGATATTTACAACGGGGGATTTAAAAGTTCCTGTCTTTCAAAAAGATCATCAGGAGCAGGTGTCGGTTTGCTACTGCTTTGACTGGAGTCGTCAGCGCCTTCGAGAAGAGATTGAACAAACTGGTATGAGTACTGCTGTTACTTCTATCACGTCTCACATCAAGGCAAAACGGTGCGGTTGTGAGGTAAATAATCCTCAGGGAACTTGCTGTTTAGCAAATGTTCGAGAGACTGTGGAGCAGATTAAGCGATCGCTGCACTCTTATGATTAATCAGCGGGGACAACTACACTATCAAGTCAGGTTGCTTCCTCTTGGGTGCGGAATTTGGGATGTATCGCTAATGCAATATCATCTTAAAATTTTATCGGATACCAGCAATTGCTCGAAAGTTTGAGAAATCCGGGTTTGAAAGCGTTCCCGATACTTTAATAAAAAGAAAGGTCGTGATAGCAGGGATAATTTGTTGGTTAAAAAAATATTAGAATAATTGAAACCAAAGAGTTGGAGAAAAGAAATGGGAGCAAAATTAATCAAATCACTCCAGGAAATTAGAGATTTCCGCGCTGCTCAAGGTAGACGCTATCCAATGCAGGTTAATTTTGCTATTAGTTGTGATGGGAACAATCAGTGGATGCCGAAGTTACTACGCACTGGAGGATTTTGGGGTACGACACTATCAATGCACTGTAATAATTATCTACGCCTGCATCTACGTCTTTCATGACTCCAGATACAAACTGGAACTATCAGTTGGTCGGGCATGAAGATAACGCCCAGTAGTGGCAATGTTGGCATGACCTAAAGTTTCTTTGACCAAATGCACTGGAGCGCCCCGGTCCATCGCATGACTTGCATGGGCGTGTCTCAGCCAATGAGGGCTGATAGCCTTGGCAATTGTTGGTTCTAATCCTGGTACTCGTTGAGCCGCCGCTTTGACAATTCGATTCACCTGTAATTGGCTTAGATAACCTTGCTGCTTACGGCTAGTAAACACGGGTTCTCCTAGTTTCGCAACTCCTCGCAGAGACTGCAATTCCTGCCATAGACTACCTGGAAGCTTGATTGACCGTGTCTTGCCACCTTTGCCATACACCAATACTTGTCCTCCTCCTCCTTCTCGCGGTTGCAAAGATGACCACTGCAACTGCGTTATTTCAGATACACGCAGCCCAGCAATATATATCAGCTTCAGCAATACGCGGTTACGCAAATTTAGTTCTAGTCCAATCATCGTCTGCACTACCCACTCAGGTAAAATACGCTCTGCTAAACAGTCTTTTACCTTGGGAAGAGCGATCGCTCCAGCGGGATTAGCTTTAAGCAGCCCGGTTTTTTGATGAGCAAAGGTAAACAGAGATTTAATTGCCGCGATCGCCCTTGATTGAGAAGAAACAGCCAAAGCACTCTGACTGAGTGCCGTTGCATATCCTTGAAGGGGTCGAGCCGAGATAGCTGTAAAAAAGTGCCACTTACCTTAGCAGACATGAATTTAGGGGTTTTTGAGGAGCATTAGCAGACATAAAACTCTTTTTTGGGTCAATTTATATCTGCTAATCTTAGTTAGCAGATATCAGTAAATCAAATGTAGTATAGATGAAATGCTTACTCTGTAGGTATTTCCAGTGAATTGGCACTTTTGAGAAGGTCGAGGGGAGCATTGCTACTCCACCCCTCCTATCCGCAACCGTGCTTGTAACTTTCACTACACACGGCTACTCAATGTGTTTCCCTTTTGTCAGTACGGAACTTCAAGCTACCATCATTG
>NZ_JBYCCV010000058.1:0-24895 GCF_057473825.1 Aliterella sp. E5.1 | reverse complement strand
ATGTAAGATCCTCGTTAAGAACTTTGAGCGCACCTTGACCAATGCCACCACGAAGCTCAATCTCTGCTTCGTCAGGTTAATGATTAAGCGACTTGCCGCCTTTTAGAGATGTCAAATGGGTTCTATAGGAATTAATGACGCGGTAGAAGCATTACCCATACTGCTAGAGAATCAGCCAGATTTGATATTTCTTGACTTAATGATGCCGATTGCCAACGGCTATGAAGTTTGCAGCCAAATTCGGCGAATTTCTCGGTTCAAAAATATTCCTGTAATAATTTTGACAGGCAATGATGGAATTGTTGATCGCGTGAGGGCAAAAATTGTCGGTTCTTCAGAATTTTTGAGCAAGCCAATTAAACGCGAACAAGTATTAGGGGTTTTGCGGAAGTATGTACCACTGCCATCAGTAGCAAAAAATCTCGACTCGCGAAAATAGGCAAGTTCTGAGGGATTGCAGGATATGGCGACGTTCGCTAATTTACTTTTTCTAATTGAGCAATTCTTGGATCGATGATTTTCTTTTGATTGAGGCTAGGAAAGGCGATCGCAAGGGATATCTTGTTCCCAGAACCTAGAATATGAGTGATTTCGCCAATGCCAAAACTTTTGTGTAAAATGCGATCGCCTACTTGCCAAGTTTGATTAGTAGCACCAGTACGCGGACTTGATGATTGCTTGCTAGTAACTCGCGATTGTTTTTTTGCTGTTAATAAATCCTCTGGCAACTCGGCTAAAAATTGCGATGGAATTGCGCTTTCTCGATTACCATACAAGCGACGTTCGCGGACGTGAGAAATGTATAATCTCTCCTCAGCACGAGTTATACCAACGTAACATAAACGCCGTTCTTCTTCCAAAGATGCCGGATCGTTTAGCGAACGGAAATTAGGAAATAAACCTTGTTCTAGTCCGACTAAAAATACTACTGGAAACTCTAGCCCTTTAGAAGCGTGTAAGGTAAGCAAAGAAACGGCAGTTTGTCCTTCTTTTAAGTTATCTAAGTCAGAAGTTAAAGCTGTACTTGCTAGAAAAGAGCCAAGATTTGGTTCTTCCGTTTCTTCTTCAAATTGCAGTACGGCGTTATAAAGTTCTTGGACGTTTTGGAGACGATCTAAACTTTCATCTGTACCTTGACTTTGTAAGTCTTTGACATAACCTGATTCTTCCAAAACCCCTTGCACAATCTCTGACGGTGAAGCGGTATCTACTTGGGTTTGCCAAGTGCTAATTATCCGCGCAAAATTATTTACGCCTTTGGCAGAACGTCCGGCTAAAGTATTTACAGAAGTTTCATCGCTTAATATTTCCCATAAAGGCAAACCCAATTCTTGGGAAGCTTTAACGAGATTATCTATGGTAGCTTTGCCAATTCCGCGCCGAGGAGTGTTGATTACTCGCAATAAACTTACGGTATCGGCAGGATTTGCGATCGCTCTCAAGTAGCCTAATATATCTTTAATTTCTTTGCGATCGTAAAACTTCAGACCGCCGACAATTGTATAAGGGATCCCCCGCCGGACTAACAATTCTTCAAAAGGACGAGATTGGGCGTTAGTGCGATACAAAATAGCAAAACTACCCCAGTGCATTTCTGAGTGTTTACTTTCTAAAGTCCTGATTTGATTGACTACAAAATCGGCTTCAACCGTTTCATCTTCTGCCCTATAAATATAAATTTCTTCTCCAGCGCCCCTAGTAGGCTTGAGAACTTTATCAATGCGTTGGGTATTATTAGAAATGAGTTCGTTAGCTGCTTCTAAAATGTTATCTCTAGAGCGATAATTTTCCTCTAATTTGACCATTGTGCGCGTATCGTCATCAGGCAAGCCATCGCCAAAGTTATTTTGAAATTCTAGCAAAATTGTAAAGTCTGCCATGCGGAAACTGTAAATAGATTGATCAGCATCGCCTACTACAAAAACAGAGCGATTTTGCCAATTCCATTTACTTTTATCGGTTTCTCCATTCGTTACGAGTAGCCGAATTAGATCGTATTGAATCCTATTTGTATCTTGATATTCATCGACTAAAATATGTTTAAATTTTCGATGCCAATAATCTAATACTTGCTCGTTTTGCTCGAATAACTTAACTGGAATTAAGATCAGGTCATCAAAATCTAAAGCATTATTTTCTGCTAATTGATCTTGGTAATGACTATAAACTTCTGCAATCACCCGTCCGCGATAATTTGGCTGATCTTGTTCAAAATCTTGCGGGGTAATTCCTTGGTTTTTGGCGTTACTAATAGTATAGCGAACTGAACGAGGTTCAAACTTTTTGTCATCCAAGTTTAGCTTTGTCGTAACAATTTTTTTAACTAATCCTTGTGCGTCGGCTTCATCAAAAATAGAAAAATTCCGGTTCCACTTACGCCCTTTTTCATCTTGGTACTTCTCAATGTCGTAGCGCAAGATGCGAGACAAAAGGCTGTGAAACGTACCTACCCAAAGGTTTTTGATGTATTCTTTGTAAACGTGCGATCGCAATTGAACTTGTTGGACTGCTGGCAATTGCTCTAAAGGCTTACCATAGTTAGTAATCGCCAATTGCTCGGCAAATAACTTTTGAATTCGATCTTTCATCTCCCGCGCGGCTTTGTTTGTAAAAGTAACCGCTAAGATATTTTCGGGATCTACTCGATGCTTTAAAATTAAATTAGAAATTCGATAAGTAAGCGCTCTAGTTTTGCCCGAACCCGCGCCCGCAACTACCAATAAAGCACCACAATAATGCTCTACTGCTTGGCGTTGGCTGGGGTTAAGATGGCTGAGAAAATCTATAGTTGTCATAAGTATTATCTATAAAATGATTTAGTTTACAGGCTAAAGAGCCTGTAATGATTTAGTTAAGCTGGGTGAAAGTAAAAAGCTGCGCCCAAAACTGCATAAGTTGCCAGCAATAATGTTCCTTCTAACCAATTAGAACGCCCATCCAAACTAATTAAGTTAGCAACCGTAACTGCAACAGCCACCGCCACTACTTCAAAGGGATTGAAATTTAGATCCATTGGTTGACCGATTACAACTCCAACTAAAACTAGAATAGGTGCAACCAAAAGTGCTACCAATAAGCTAGAACCCATTGCTACGGAAACAGATAAATCCATATTATTTTTTATAGCAACGCTTACAGCAGTAACGTATTCGGCTGCGCCGCCAACTAAAGGTAGAAGAATTACACCTGTAAATAATGGAGTCAAACCCAATCCTTTTGTAGCTTCTTCCACCACACCTACAAAGATTTCGGATTCAAAAGCAACCGCCAGAGTAGCAACAACTAATACGCCAATCCAGAGTGTCAAGTTGGGCTTGTGAGCAGGAATTTCTGCTACGCCATCTTGCGGTTCTGCTGCTAATTCTACCAATCCCACTTCATAAAGGTAACTGTGAGTTTTCAAGGAAAATAGCAGTGTCAAGGCATAAACAATCATTAATATGACTGCGACAGTAATGGAGAGATTGCGAATTGCTATATCTTCAACTCCGTTGGAAGTGTAGATTACCATTGTAGGCAAAACGATCGCGGTAACAGCCAGCGTCATCGAAGAACCATTTACCCGCGCGACAATTGGCTGAAATTCTTGCTCTTTATAACGCAGTCCTCCCAGCAGCATAGACAGCCCCATCACCAACAATAAGTTGCTGATAATAGTTCCGGTAATACTTGCTTTAACGATGTCAACTAAGCCTGCTTTTAGGGCAACTAGAGCAATAATTAACTCAGTCGCATTGCCAAATACGGCATTTAACAGCGCCCCAATAGACGAACCAGCTACAACTGCTACTTCTTCAGTTGCCGTACTTAACCATATCGCCAAAGGCACGATCGCAATTCCTGAAGTGATAAATACCGTCAGCGTACCCCAGTGCAAATACTCGGCAGCAATCGAAATTGGAATGAAGACCAGTAAACCTATAGAAAGAATTTTTTTGATTGACATAAAATCTGGAGCGTATCTATATAAAAAGCAACTTTAGCAAGAATTACTGTTGCTCAGTTAATTCTGTGTCAATATAACAACTTTTATTTTGCTGTTAACTGTATTGCCTATGTTGCTCAGTTTCAAGTCAAGTTTTCTTTGTTTTGACTACATCTCTGCTGCGTTAACGTCCTAATAACTGCTGACGCAGAAACGAAATGAAATGAAAAGCTTCGCAGTCGCTAAACTCTGTTATGCTCTTTACCTATTTTTGGAGCCTTTATGAGTTCAATGTAGAAAAAATTAATCTGTCTCTCACTGTTGTGTTTAAGAAGCGCTACCGCGCGGAGGGGAGTGAAGAATATCCCAGTCGCTAAATGCGGGTTGGGCTTTCTAATCCACTTTTGGAGTCTTTATGACCATATTGCAAAAGATTAGCCTATTTCTCGGTGTTGCTAAGTTTGTTGTTGATTCAATCTATTACGTGAGCTTAATCTATCAATTTATCCATCACTTTCTTGCCTACCGCTAAAATAGCGCGGTACTTTAATCTAGGGATTTCTACATAGGTTTTCTCTGTAACTCCCCTTCTATTCTCATTCTTTGACAACTTGGCTTGTCGTAGTAGTTCCTAATCTATTCAAGAATAATTTTTCTGCGATCGCTTCCAAGTAAAGGACAAAGTTTCCTCCTCAACATCCTCCTGGTTAATAATTAACTCTTTAGCTTCTAAGTTTAATTGCTGCATATACCCCCTCAAAACTCCCCCTAAAGAAATCGCTCTAGTATTGTGCAACTGCTGCGTCAACTCCAAAAACCATGTTCTATCTGCTACTAAATCTGATTCTTTTACCTGATATTTGAGGATTTCGGGAATAATTATATTAGGATCGTTGTTTTTAGCGATCGCGCGAACATGAATTACTGGCGGATAATCAACCCTCAAACACTTTTGCCATAGTTCTACCCATTTAATATGGGAAATATAGCGATGACTGAAATAAGAAGGCGGAACCATTGCTAATATATGCAGGTGTGGATGCGCCGACAGCCGATCCCTTCCTCTGGTAACTTCTACAGACTTAATCCACCCTTTAGCCGCCCATGTTTTCAGTTCAGTTAGTCGCTTGAAGCTTTTATTCATCAAGTCTAGAGTTGTCCGCAATTGTTCGATTTTGCAGTTTTTTATCGTTAAAGTCATAAATATCCAACGATGTTTAGGATATTCAGCGACGACTTTTGGCATAATTTTGTAAGCCTTTGCTTTCCACATCAGCGATCGCCGCCACTGGCATACTGGACAATGACGAACGCGACAAAATCGCGCATCCGATAGCTCTAAATTGACTAAACTATCCTCTTTTGCTACCAATTGAAATTTTAGCCAGTTAGCACAGCTACTTACTCGTTGAGCATAGCAGTGCAAATGACTATTGCCTCCAGTAGCATAATATTTAGCAATTTTATCTGCATTGGATCTGTGTTTATCCCAAGTTTTGCCTTTTGCAGATAGGTTTGATAAATTCATCAAATTTTAAAGTTTTATGATTTCTAATCTGTCTAGGTTTGGTGGTGTAGGCTGACAGAACATTGAAATATTCAACCCTGCACAGCCAGAATTTGATGTAGGAACATTCATTCCTAGTAATTTAACCAAATACACCTTTTAGCCAGACTACTGCCACAATTCCGAGCAAAAACCATAAGCAAACTACAATAATTGCAGCTACCCAATTTGTCGGCTTCCCTTCAGCCATAGCTGTAGCAGCTTTTTCCCGACATTCAACCAATACTTGAGGCGGAATCATTTTTATTACTAAAGCAATCCCTAAAGGAACCAAAATTAGATCGTCAAGATAACCAATTATCGGAATTACGTCAGGAATTAAATCGATGGGGCTAAAAGCATAGGCAACCACCGCCGCCGCCAGCAACCGTGCATACCAGGGAACGCGCGGATCTTTGCAAGCAATGTAAATAGCATAGGTTTCTTGCTTGAGTAACTTTAACTGTTGTTTCCATCTCTGCATCATAAGTAAAATACCCCCTTGCGGGGGTAAAAGAAAGCGATTGCGATCTGCGCAGCGCAAATGTGCGATCGCAAGTTTCCGACAATTTAAGCGCGACGATTATCCCACTCTTGGGCTGCATCAGTAACGGCTTGATCTACGCTTTTTTCCCCTAGCATGGCTGCTTGCAAGTTTTCGTAGATTGCCTTTTGCAAAACGTTGATATTTTTCATGGCGGGAACTAATACCTCCCCTTTGGGCAATTCTCCAGCGCTAATTACTCGTGCTTTTTCTAAAGCATCTGCATTTGCTGCAACGGTTTTAAAGTAAGCATCGCCAAGGGCGGCGGTTGTTGAAGGCAAAACATTAGCCGCTTTGGCAAAAGTTAGTTGATTTTGATTATTGGTTACAAATAAGGCAAATTTGAGCGCATTATCTGGTTGTTCGGTATCGCGGGGAATAACCAAATTCATTACCGCTACGTTTTTTTTGCCAGTTTCTCCAGTGATTTGCGGGGCTGTAGCCGATACTTTGGCAATTGCTGGGGCATTTTTCGCGATCGCGGTGAGAAATTCTCCTCCTGACGCTAACATTGCCGCTTCACCAGACTGATACATTTCTATGCCATGTCTGTGTCCTTGAGTTAATGCTGCTTTCGGTAACAGACCATCTTTATAAAGATTTACCCAATAGGCAAAAGCTGTTCTCCCAACTGGAGTATTAAATGCTGCCTTGCCTTGGTCATCTACCAAAGTCACCCCCATTTGCACCAATGACTCTAATACTTCGGCGGAATCTTCGGCGACAAAGGTAGTAAACATGGCGTACTTACCAGTTTTGTCCTTGATGAGTTTAGCCGCTTGGGCGAGTTGAGTGTAATTTGTCGGCGGATTACTCACACCTGCCTGCTTAAACAAATCCGTATTATAAATAGTCAAGCGTGTAGTCAAATACCAAGGGATGCCAAAGCTTTTACCATCTAAGGTACTAGCTTGCCAAATATTTGGTAAATAAGTTGATAACACTTCCGGCGGCACTTTTGCATCCAAATCTAACCAAGCATTGCGAGTTGCTAGTTGAGACGCAAAGTCTGGATTAAGGTTGACGACATCTGGTACAGTTTTTGCTGCTACTGCTGTCAAAATTTTGCTTTCCATTGCCGACCAAGGCACATCAACCCAGTTAATTTTGATACCTGGATTTTCAGTTTCAAAAGTACCAATTAAACTCCGAAAATAATCTGTAAACTCTGGCTGCAACTGCATTGTCCAAAACTCAAGCGGCGGATTGCTGCTATTAGAATTTTGATCTTGCGTACTTACATTAGCCGTATTGCAACTTACAACCCAACTTAACATTAAGCCCAATAAAGCAAAAATTCCTAGTTTTTTCCAGGGCTTGATTTGATTTTTTAACCTTTGTAATGTTGACATTTGTTATAACTTGTGGAGTGATTGAGGCAGTTTGATATTTTTAAGCTACATTTGCGTAGCAGACATTAATATAAATATCTCATGTAGTCTAATTATCAACCTTTAGGTAAGTGACAAAACTGTGGTTAATCGTTTCAAAAGTTTATTGACAAAACGTAAAGTCGGCGTTGGCATAGAACTTGCTCCAGAGAGAATCAATGTAGCTCAATTAAGCAAGCAACGCCAAGGGTTTAAAATAGCAGCATTAGCATCTTTCCCCGTCCCGGAAGGAATTTTTCACGATGGTCAAATTGTTGACTCCCCGGCATTAGCAGAACTAATTACTTCAGCTTTAGCTGAAAGCAAGATCAAAGCGCAGCGCGTTGCCACAGCAGTACCAGGAAGGGAATCTTTAGTGCGGCTCATTCCTTTGCCCGCCGAGCTTGACGATCGCGAACTACGGGAAATGGTACTGAACCACGAAGCTGGTCTGTACTTACCTTACCCCAGAGAAGAAGCTGACGTTGATTATCAAAAGCTGGGATACTTTGTCGATGAAGATGGTATCGAAAAAGTCCAAGTATTGCTAGTTGCGACGCGCAAAGAAATTACTGATGCTTATATGGATACTTTTGCCCAAGCGGGCTTAGAAGTAGATGTTTTAGAAATCAATAGTTTTTCCTTGATTCGGACTATCCGCGAACAACTGCGGCAATTTGCTCCTCAAGAGGCAGCCGTGCTAGTAGATATTGAATTTGACAATACAGAAATTGCCATTATTGTGGATGGAGTGCCACAATTTTCGCGTACAGTACCCATAGGCACTTACCAGTTACAAGCGGCATTATTACGAGCAACAAAACTACCCGCAACCAGAGATACGCGGATGCTACAAACTATTTCTATTCCTCAGACCGAGGGTGACGAAATTGAAGACTCTATTACATTTACTAATCCAGGCATGGCATCTTTGCTAAGAGTTTTAGGAGAGCTAACCGATGAACTACGCCGCTCTCTCGACTTTTACTTGAACCAAAACGGCAACTTGGAAATCACTCAAATTTTATTAGCAGGACCTGGAGGCGGAATTAATAACCTAGAGGAGTTTTTTCGCCAAAAGTTAAATTTGCCCACAGTGCAGATAGATCCAGTGTCTGCTTTATCTTTAGAGATCAACGAAGACCAGTTTAGCAAAGCCCAAAGACCGGGATTAGGAATTGTACTTGGATTAGGACTTAGAGAGGCGTGGGGCGATGTATAGTCTTGATGTAAATTTTGTTAAAAGTCGCAAGCCAGTAAAGGCAGACACTGTGGCTCGGCGCTTCAGCGCTCCTACCTTCTCTGGGGGAGATATGACCCCTATATATATAGGGTTGGGTGTAGGATTAGCATCCTTAGCCTTGGTAGGAGCGGGGTGGGGAATTTTATCAGCCCAAAATTCTCGCCTCACTTCAGAAGTAGCTCAGTTAGACCAAACTCTTGCAGCGCTGGGCATTCAAGAGCAAGAAATTCAACGAGTCCAAGCAGAATTAGAACAAATTAAGGGTCAAAATAGAGCCTTAGCTACAGTATTTAATCAAATTAGACCGTGGTCAGCCATTTTGCAAGATATTCGCGATCGCATTCCTGCTAATGCCATCCAAATTCAAAGTATCAAGCAAATTGCTCCTACCCAAACCGGAACTGCGACCCCAGCCCCAGCACCAACCCCAGCAACGACTCCAGCCCCGGCGGCTCCGGTTGCTGTTAGTGGGATAGAAATTTCTGGAATAGCGCGATCGTTCAACGATGTCAACGATTTGGTACTGACGCTCAAACAATCTTCCTTCTTACAGCCAGCCCAAACCAAAATAATTACCGCTACATTGGTCGATAATCCCGTCCAGTCTAGCGCTAGGGAAGGAGTAAAACTTCCTCAAGTAGTAAATTACACTGTTCAATCAACTTTTAGCGATACGGGTGCTACTCAGCTATTAAGAGAGTTGGAACGCAAAGGTAGCTTAGGTCTAGTAACGCGAATTCGTACACTGCAACAAAGAGGACTCATTCAACAATGACGTTTAGTGATGATTTTATTACGGTCGGCGAAGGGCAAGACTTGCAAACCGCAGCTACTTCCCCTTCTTTATTTGGCATCAAACTAACACCACAAATTAGCGGTATTTTGCTGGCGGTAGCTCTAGGAGCTACCGCTGCCTACCTTGCCAATAGCTATGTCGTGCCAGTATGGCAAAGGTATGGAGAATTAACCGCAGATCGCGATCTCAAGCGATCGCAAGTTGCTCAAAAACAAGCCAGTATTAAGCAAGGGGAAAAATTAAAAACCGATCTAGTTCAAGCAAAACAACAGCAAACAGAAATTTTATCTTTATTTGCCAGTGAAAAAACTTTAGATACTTTGTTGCTAGACATTAATCGCTTAGTTGAATCAGGTAATGCAAGTAGCGGCGGGGTAGTTTCCAAGCTGCAAAAATTTGAGCCAGCAAATCAATCCGCAGAAATTATTAATGACAGTTCTTTTGGAGCGGAAGTAAACGGCAAATTGAAGCGCCGCATAATTAATATTGCCCTTACGGGCAACTACGAGCAAACCCAGTCAATATTACGCAATATGGAGCGCTTGCAACCGTTGTTGATTGTGAATGATTACACCTCAACCTTGCAGCAAGATCCAGTCGATCCTACTACTGGACGCTTACCGCCAGCCTCTATTAATACAGCGTTCAAACTGCAAGCGCTAATTCCAGCTAGTCCCGAAGAAACGGCGGCGGCGGCAGCAGCGGCGGCGGCGGCGGCTAAAAAGTAAATGACGTGCGATCGCACTTAACTCAATACAGAACTATTTAGAACTTCGTTTTAGCAATAGTTCTGTTTAACCTTCTGTGATGTACTACAATTTCCTTGCATGATTTTGAAACTAAGTTAATTTAATGCTTGCGTGTATTTACTTAGCAAAACTAACTTTTAAAATAAACAATAAGTAAACTTATCAGTAGATTCTCGCTTGTATGTTTGCTGTAGATAAAGATAGGTTTTTGGTTCAGTTTAATCGGTGCAAATTCTAAAAAAACTTATAGAAAAAGGTAGTATAGTAATTTTTGACTGCTTGTCTATAAAGTTGATCAATCGGCATAATCTGAGGAATTAAATCTAAGTAAATAACTAAGTTTAGTGTCTTTAGTTCGATTTTCAAGTGAGTATCTATATTTATAAATTAGTGAAGAGTGAAGACGTGAAAAATCCTTGGATTAATAGTAGTGTAATAGTTGCTGGAGCAGTAGTTGTATTAATGGCTACCCAGCCTGGATATACCCAAGTAGCAAAAATAACAAACATCCAACTAAATCAAACAAATGGCGGCTTAAATTTAGTATTAGGAACTTCTACAGGCAAGCGCCCGCAAGTATTTACTAGCAAGCGAGGAAATAGTTTTGTTGCAGACATCATCAACACGCAATTGCAGCTACCCCAAGGAGACACCTTTCGCCAAGTCAACCCCGCACCAGGAGTTGCCTCAGTCATCATTAATCGGCTAGATGCAAACAGCATTCGGATTGTCGTTACAGGCACTAACAGCGCCCCCAACGGTCAAATAAGCGATCGCACAGATAAAGGATTGACGCTAAGTTTGCCCCCAGGAGCGCCCGCAGCTTCAGCCCCTAGCGCCTCAACCCCACCAGGAACCACCCCGCCAGCAAATACAGCCCAAACTCCAGGCGGGGTAATGGTTCCCAATCCTAATGGGACAATTGACGGGGCTGCCCAACCAGAAGCTGTCGCCCCACTATTACCTAGAGCAATTGCCCCACCAGTTGGAGATATTGCCATATCCAATACTGATTCTTCTGCTGCCCAAATCGATTTAGGCACGCAAGAGCGCGTTCCCCGTTTGGTGCTAAGAGAAGCGCCAGTTCGAGAGGTGCTTGCCTTACTAGCCCGTGCCGCCGGACTCAACCTTGCTTTTAGCGCCACTCCTGCCGCCGGGCAACCTAATCAGGCTACTGAACCTAGTGCGGCGGGTGGCAATGAAGGTCCAAGAATTTCTTTAGATATCGAAAACGAGTCTGTACAAGACGTTTTTAACTACGTTTTGCGCCTGAGTGGATTGCAAGCAAATCGCGAAGGGCGGACTATTTTTGTAGGGACAAGATTGCCTAACCAATCTCGCGACTTAGTAGTACGCAGCTTTAGACTCAATCAGGTAACGGTAGGTGTAGCATTAAACTTTTTAGTCGGGATGGGCGCAGAAAGTGCTGTGAGTAGAGAAAGAACAATTACTAGCGTCAATGCCGTACCTGTTGGCGGTTCCGCTACTCCCGCTACTCAAACTCAAACTAGCACAGAAACAAGAATCGAACTGCAACGAATAGAATTTCAAGACTCCACGCCCTTACTAAGAGGATTGCAGGCTTTAGGAGACGAGCGGACTAATGCAGTCACCTTAATTGGTACGCCTAAGCAAATTGATGTAGCGACTTCTCAACTAATTCAACTTGATTCCCGTCGCCGTCAAGTAGCAATGAACGTCAAAATCGTAGATGTAAATCTTTTAGCTACAGAAGACTTTAACAATAGCTTTTCCTTTGGCATTGGTGACAACTTCTTTTCTAGTGCTGGTGGTTCGGGCAGCGTAAATATTGGCGGATCTAGACCGCCCAATTCTACAGAAGTGCGAAATAGTTTGACGAGTCCGGCAACAATTACTAACCCAATTACAGGCGCACCTTTTTTAGATCCAAATAGCAGTGTGGGAATTGCGGGAACCACCCCAGGGACAGTATTGATCGATCCAGATGGTAACATTACTACACTTCAGAGTCCTGGCACTGGACAATTTCCTGCACCCACCGCTCCCATCGCCGCCGATGGCAGTCCACTAACTCCAGGTTTTACAGATATTACTCCAGCAACCAATAATATTATTACGCAGACGCGGGATGCGGTAACAGGTGCGATAACTTCAACGGTGAGTCAAGGAACAATCGGCACTGCTACGGCAGCTTTACCAACTTTGTTTCAGTTCCCAAAAAAGTTTCTTTCCTCTTTGCAAGCTCAAGTTGTTAATGGCAATGCTAAGATTTTGACCGATCCAACACTGATCGTTCAAGAAGGTCAAACAGCTAACGTTAACCTCACTCAAGAAGTAGTAGGAAATATTACTAGAATTATTACTGACAACACTGGTGGTTCTAGAGAGACGGTAACCGTTGAGAAAGAAAATGTCGGGTTGACATTGAATGTTCGGATCGAGCGGATTGACGACAATGGATTTATTTCTTTATCCGTAGCGCCCGTTGTCCGCGCTCCCCAAGCACCAGCGCAAACGCCAAACGGACAGATATTTTTAGTCTCTGAGCGGAGTCTTAATTCGGGATTAATTCGTCTGCGCGACAATCAAACTTTGATTTTGTCAGGAATTATTCAAGACAGCGATCGCACTACCGTAACTAAAGTGCCAATTTTGGGTGATATTCCTTTATTAGGCGCATTATTTAGAAGTACCAATAGACAAAATCAGCGCCAAGAAGTAATTGTGCTGCTTACTCCACAAATTCTCGACGATTCAGAACGCAGTACAGCTAGTTTTGGCAACTATAACCCAGGTGCGGATGCTCGTCAGTTGTTAGAACGCAGTCGTGCTGTTCCCTCTCCTGCTAATAAGCAATTAAAAAATGTAAAATTCAAGTAATAACTGTCTAAAAGTTGCTAGAAGTCTTAGGTTCTCTAGCAACTTATTTGCAACCCAAACTCTCCCTAGTTGCTATCCCCGTAACTGGATTAGTGCCTATAGCGCGCTCGCACAAAAAATTTACCTGATATCTGTCGATTAACGCATCGCTAAAGTCTGCGCCCGTAATATCGGCATCAAAAAACCGCGAACGAGTTAGGGTTGCATCGGTAAAAATAGCGTTTTTTAAGTTGGCATTGTCTAAGGTTACGCGATCGACCAAAGCACCAGAAAGGTTCGCGTCTTCTAGATTTGCTCCTAGTAAAACGCCTTTGGTCATAATTGCATTGGTCAAATCTGCGCCTTGAAAATTTGCCCCCCGCATTTCTGCGGCGACAAACACCCCACCAACTAAATTGGTGTGAGAAAAGTCGCGGTTTTGTAAATTAGTATTGTTGTAATTAATCGTATTATCTTGGGCTAACGCTGGTTTTGCGGCTATTAATAGCCATAACAAAGCAAGACTCAATATTAAAATTAGACTGAGCAAACGTAACAAAGCTTTTTTTAAACTAGAGAATTTAAAAGCATTCCCAGAAAATATAAGAATTCCCATTGAAATTAAAAACATCCTATTTGTCACGCCAATCTTTACCCAAGCGCAGGGTTAAATCAGAATCAATATCTCCAGTCGCCGCTACTTCTACCTTACCTAATCCTAAAAGTTTTTTGAACTTGGTAGCAGCAGCCAAGTCGCCGCCCTGCACGACAATTTCAGTTTGCGGCAATCGATCGGACCAATCGGCACTTACATAGACGTTTTCTATGCCTTGGGCTTTAAGTTGACTTACTACCCGATCGCTTAAACCAGGCTGACTAGAAGCATTTTGGACGGCAATTTTCATCGTAGAAAGCGATCGCGCTTTGGGCGTACTGATTACTTTTGCGCCAAAATACTCGCTCATTAATCGATCTTGCCCCCTAGAATCGAGCCAATAACTACTCGGATCTAGGCTAAGCGCACTAAGAAAGCCTGGTAGCATTACCATTTGCAAATTTTGAGCATCTACTTTAGCGCCAAAACTAGCTAAAGTTAGCATTTCTTCTGGGCTGAGGTTCGTATCGACATAATTTTGGACAATGCTAACTATTTGAGGCAAACGCGCCATAATTGCCGGATTTGTCAGCCGATTTTTTAAAGCTTTAATTAGTAATTGCTGCCTTTGTACCCTTCCTAAGTCACCATTTTCTGCTTCTTGGAATCTAGCAAATTGTTGCGCCTGGTCGCCATTTAAAGTCTGCCATCCTTTTTCTAGGTCGATTGTGAGCGATTGGGTAGCATCTTGATAAGACATAGATTCAGGAACAAATATTTCCACCCCGCCCAAAGCATTAACTAATTCTTTCAATCCATCAGGGCGGAGACGGAGATAGCGGTCGATTGGCACATTATTTAAACTTTTACTTACTACCCGCGTTGCCATGGCTGCACCACTAGCATTTGCTAGAGAGATTTGTTCTAAGCCAATTTCTGGCAAAACTACCATGCTAGAGCGAGGAATCGATAAAACTTTAATTAACTGCGAGTTGGGGTTGACTCGTAACAACAAAATAGTGTCGCTAGTAGCCGTCATGTCTGAATTGGAAACATCGCCTTTGGTTGTTGTCACCGGATCGATACCCAAAACTAAAATATTTACAGGTCTAGCGATTGTGTATTGATTGGTAAAGGGTACGTCTTTATTGCCCTGTTTTTTTAATAACTCCGCCAATTGTTGCTCTTGACTTAACGGCGGGCGATCGCCCCATATTGGCGTAAGTAAAGCAGCATTGGCTCCTATCAACACCCAAAAAGTAATTAGGCACGTCCAAGATAGTAAGGGGTTTTTGTGCCAAGCTACCAAGAGACGATAGCGCCATGTCTCCAAACTGTGTTTAACTATGGAGCGATCGGGGCGACGGACAGACGAATGTACTCTTTGAACTCCCTTAATCACAACTATTATCCCCAAATTTGATCGCACTACAGGTATGGTAATGCAAGCTGTTAATATTGCCACCGATCGAGTAAACTATCCTTGCAAATCGTGGCTTTAATTTAATAATGAGTAGCTCTTTGATACCTGTAATTTTGGCTGGTGGTAAAGGCGAACGTTTTTGGCCTCTTAGCCGCAAGCACCGCCCCAAGCAATTTTTAAGTTTGGATGGTAGTGGTAAAAGTCTACTGCAAGCCACTGCCGAGCGCTTGCTGCCCTTGGCTGGTAGTTGGGACAAGTTGTGGGTAATAACATCTAGCGCTCTAGCTGCGGGAGTTTCAGAACAACTCCCGCAACTACCTCAAGAAAATATCCTCGCCGAACCCGAAGGCAAAGACACCGCCCCCGCCGTGACTTGGGCTACTTTAGAAATTGCCAAACGCTACGGAAAAGAGACAATTGTCGGCTTTTTTCCCGCCGATCCTTGGATTGAAGATCCTCTTAGTTTTCAGCAAACTTTACAGGCGGCGGTGGAATTAGCGGCAAAAGAAGATGCGATCGCAACATTGGGTGTAAAACCTACTTACCCTTCTACAGGCTATGGTTATATCGAGCAAGGCGAACAAACGGGTACTTGTGGCAATTTACCTGTATATCGCGTCAATCGTTTTACCGAAAAACCCGATCGCCAAACCGCCGAATCATTTATTGCGACTGGGCGGTTTAGCTGGAATAGCGGGATGTTTATTTTTAAGGCTGGAGTAGTCCTTAATGAACTTTATACCCATGCCCCCGAAATTATCCAACCCTTAGCCGATCGGGGCGCGGCAGCTTATGCCAGTTTGCCTAAAATTAGTATCGACTACGCCTTGATGGAAAAAACAAAACTAGCCTATGTATTGCCTGTAGATTTTGCTTGGGACGATTTGGGCGATTGGAATGCCATTGAGCGGTTATTGAAAACTGATGCACCCAATGTTGAAGTAGCAAGCCATGTAGGATTAGACACTACCGGATCGTTGCTTTACGCCACCGACGAGCAAGAAGTAATAGTTACTATTGGTTTAGAGGATACAGTCGTAGTACGCGATCGCAATGTAACTTTAATTGTCAAAAAAGACCGCACTCAAGAAATCAAGCAAGTTCTAAAAATGCTGCAAGATCATCCAAAATTTAGAGACTTATTATAAATTAGTCAAAAGTAAACCCTTGACAGAGGTACTAAAGTAGCTTTTTAAGCTACAACCAAACAATATTATTCCATCAATTTGAGCGATCGCGTAGCTTGTGTAATCATCATCGTTCTACCTATTGACTTGCGGCTTACCCTTAGTAGATTTCGCTCCTCACTATTGTTTCCTTTATATAATTCAACTTGTGTTTTTAACTCAAACTACTTCCCGTCAACGCGAAATTGTTGAAGTTGTCCTCCGCAATGGTTGGGACTATATGCGTCGCCTCTTAACTGGCGGCAAAGCTGATGAACCTCAGTTGCCTACCCCCGCCGTATTGCGGAATATTTTGGTAGATTTGGGTCCGGTGTATGTCAAGTTAGGACAACTTTTAAGTACGCGCCCAGACTTGCTTCCATCTGCCTATATTGAAGAACTCTCAACCCTCCAAGACGAAGTACCTCCCGTCCCTTGGGCAGACATTGAAGTGCTGCTGAGGCAACAATTGAGCCAGCCTATGGACGAAACTTTTTCTAGTTTTAGTGCAATTCCAGTGGCGGCGGGTTCTATTGCTCAAACCCATCGCGCTACTTTAGTTGATGGGCGTGAAGTCGCAGTTAAAGTCCAGCGCCCAGGAATAGATCTAACAATTGCTCAAGATATTTCTTTAATTCGTGGCATAGCCGATTTAGTGGCTAGGACTGAATTTGGACAGTCTTACGAAGTAGATTCTCTGGCTGAGGAGTTCGCCACAGCGTTGCTAGCAGAGTTAGATTTCAAGCGCGAGGCTAGTTTTACTGACCAATTAAGGCAAAATCTGGCAGATAGTCGCTGGTTTGACTCAAAAAAATTGGTCGTAGCAGAAATTTACTGGGATCTGACTACCGAAAAAATCATGGTGATGGAGTGGCTAGATGGAGGTCCCTTACTAACGGCTACCCTAAATAGCGATCGCGATGGCATAGATTCGCGCCTTGAACGCGGACAAATTACTTCTTTACTATTCCGTGCCTTTTTTCAGCAGGTTTATATTGATGGCTTTTTCCACGCTGACCCCCATCCAGGAAATTTATTTTATCTCAAAGATGGTCGCGTAGCTCTATTAGATTGCGGCATGGTAGGTAGGTTAGATCCCCGTACTCAGCAGATTTTGACAGAAATGTTGTTGGCAATTGTCGATCTAGATGCTCAAAGGTGCAGCCAGCTAACATTGCAGTTGGCTGATTCTGCTCAACCTGTAATCTTATCGCGGTTGGAGAATGACTACGACCGAATGCTGCGGAAATACTACAACTTGAGTCTTTCGCAAATCAATTTTAGTCAGATATTTTATGAAGTTTTACAAATTGCTCGCAGTAATAAAATTCGCCTACCTGGTAATCTGGGTTTGTACGCTAAAACCTTAGCTAACTTGGAAGGAGTCACCCGTAAGTTTAATCCTGAAGTTAATTTATTAGATGAAATCAAACCATTAATTACTGATTTATTTAGGAGACAATTATTAGGCGCAAATCCACTCCAATCGCTACTAAGAACAGCTTTAGATGTTAAAAGTTTGTCTCTCCAATCGCCGCGACACATTGAATTATTATTAGATCGGGTAACTTCCGAGACTTTGCAGTGGAATATATCGTTACGCGGACTTGAGGGCTTGCGTCGTAGCATAGACGATTCTGCCAATCGGCTTTCTTTTAGTGTTTTAGTCGGTTCGCTGATTATGGGAGCGGCAATTATTTCTAGTAAAGCGCAAACAACTGAGTTGTCGTTACCTAGTAGCGTACTATTTGCTACTGCTAGTCTATTAGGATTATGGCTAATTTTTAGTATTATGCGTTCTGGAGGTTTGAAGAACTCTAAATAGAAAAATTGAAATTAAATTTATCTAAAGGCAATTACTAAACTTTAGTAGTTGCCTTTGATTTTAGGGCAACAAAAAATGCCACCTTAGTTGGTATATGAGAAAAACATGGGAATTTTTGTTGAATAAATATAACTTTACAAAATAGGTATAAGATTTACTTAGTGTACGAAACTTAAGCAGAGGATGTCTCTTTACGTCAAACTGATAATGCTTATACAGTAATTGAGCAACGCTAAAAGAGAGGGTGATAAATTCTATCTAGCTCCAAAGTGCAGCGATAATCAATATTTAGAGCAATTTGTTACGTAGAAGACTGTGAAGTGAGGAGAAGTGGTGAGACAAATTTTTAATAGCTTTTGCCTAGCTAGTACGGTAGTTGTATTCGTAAATCAGTCTGCTAAAGCCCATCGGGTAGACGCTGATTATATTGCAAGAATTTCCGGCAATCCCCAAAATGTCAAGCTGGGCGCGGGTAAATCTTGGCAGAAAATTAAACAAGTACAGACATTAAAAATCGCGCAAACACCATCGCCCCAAAGCCCCCAAGCCGTACCGCCTACTAATCCAAAGTTTCCCCAAAATTTGCCATCGCCCCAATCTCCCCCAGCACGGCCAGCAAATACCCAGGCTTCGCCGCGAAATATTCCCGCACCTAGCAGACTCAACCCTAATCCAAATCCATTACAATTTCCCACTAGACCAGAAGAAGTACGACTTGAGGCAGCAGAAGGTATTAGCTTGGAACAAGCTTTTGAATTAGCACGGCGCAACAATCGGCAATTGCAAGTTGCGTTGCTGATTCTAGAACGCAGTCGCGCCAACGTGCGAGAAGCCCAAGCTGATGAATATCCAACTTTAAGTATCCAAGGGGGATTAACCAGTAGAGGAAGTGATGTATTTAGCGATGTCAATACTTCGACTGGGAGTAGCAATCAACTAAGTCAATTGATCAACCAAAATAGTAGTAATAATGGTGGCAATGTCAATACTTCAACTGGAAGCGCCAGCAATCAAATAAATCAATCGGTAGACCAAAGTAGTAGTAATAGTGGTGGCAATGTCAATACTTCGACTGGAAGCGCCAGCAATCAAGTAAATCAATCGGTCAACCAAAGTAATAACAGTATTATCACTAGCAATAGCGGTGGTGGTAGTTCCACGGCATTAAGTGGAACTATACAACTAAGTTATAACGTTTATACAGCAGGCGCTAGAACCGCACGCATCCGCGCTGCCGAAGAACAACTACGCTTCGACCAATTAGACGTTGAACGCATAACGCAGCAACTACGCTTAGATGTATCTAACGATTACTATGACTTGCAACAAGCCGATGAACAAGTAAGAATCAACCGAGGAGCCGTAACAAACGCCGAAGCTAGTTTACGCGACGCTCAGGCGCGAGAGCAAGCAGGAGTAGGCACTCGGTTTGATGTATTGCAATCGCAAGTACAACTTGCCAATGCCAATCAAGATTTGACTAACGCTTTAAGCCAACAGCAAGTCGCTCGTCGCCAGTTGGTAAATCTTCTTAGCTTAGCTCAAGTGGCCAATGCGATCGCAGCAGATCCTGTAGAGATAGCTGGAGTTTGGAACTTTTCTCTAGAAGAAAGCATCATTGCGGCTTTTCAAAACCGTGCAGAACTGCAACAACAATTGGTACAGCGTAATATTAGCGAACAAAATCGGCGGATTGCGCTTGCAAGTATTAGACCTAGAGTTGCAGTTAACAGTAACTACAGCATCAGCGATACTTTTAATGACGATCAAAGCTTTGGTGATGATTATTCCTTGGGCGCGAATCTAACTTGGAATTTGTACGATGGCGGTGCAGCAAGAGCTAGTGCTAGAGCGCAAGAAGCAAATATTGCGATCGCTGAAACAAATTTTGCCAATACTCGCAACCAAGTTAGGTTTGAAGTAGAAGAAGCTTACAGTAATTTGCAATCTAATTTAGCTAATATCCAAACTGCCTCGGTTGGTTTGGAGCAAGCTAGGGAAGCTTTGCGTCTAGCGAGACTGCGCTTCCAAGCTGGGGTAGGGATTCAAACAGAGGTAATTGATGCGGAGGACAATTTAACTCAAGCTGAAGGTAATCGAGTCACAGCTATCTTAAATTACAATCGAGCTTTGGCAAGTTTGCAGAGAGCAATTAGTTCTGGCTCATCGCAGTAACTAACGATGGGTAGGGCAAAAACACTTCTGACTTGCGAAGTGCTAAACTTAATCGGGATTTTAATGTCATAATCCCTATAAAGATCGAAATATTTATCTAAAGTTGGTTGAGGCGTTTTTGTGCCGAATCGGAATTATTGGCTATCATTACTGGTTATTTTTGGCGCGTGGGGAGTAAGTTTACCCGCCAATGGACAAGCACTTGTTCCCTATAACGTGCAACTCAATAACGTAGAACTAGAAAAGCAAGGCTTGAGCTTAGCTCAAGAAGCAGCGCAGTTGGCACAGTTTCAACAATACGAACTAGCTTTACCGCGCGCCAGGTTAGCAACTCAATTGGCTCCTAAAAGTTACCAATCGTGGTTGCTATTGGGTGGTTTGTATTTGCAAACCAATAAGTTCACCGAAGCTGTTGCTCCTTTGCAACAAGCCAAGTCCTTAGATCCCAAAAATCCAGCAATTTTCTTTGCTTTGGGTTCGGCAAATTTTGGTCAAGAAAAGTACCAAGCAGCAGCAGATAATATACTTGCAGGCTTGAAGCTCAAACCCAATGACCCAGAAGCTTTGTTCGATTTGGGGAATTCTTATTACAAGCTCAACCGTTTACCGGAGGCGATCGCTCAGTACAATAAAGCGGTAGCTGGCAACAAAAAGTTTTGGCCCGCCATTAATAATATTGGCTTGATTAAATACGAGCAAGGAGATACCAAGGGGGCAATCTCAGCTTGGCAAAATGCCCTAAATATTGACAAGCAAGCCGCCGAACCTCAATTGGCTATAGGAGTCGCGCTCTACGCTCAAGGGCAGCAACAAAAAGGTGTAGCCGCCGGAGAAGCTGCTTTGAAAATAGATAGTCGTTACGGCGATTTGGAGTTTCTCAAACAAAACCTGTGGGGAAATCGCTTGCTGAACGATACCAAAAAATTGTTAGCTTCTCCCCGCCTTCGTTCTACCTTACAAGCACTCCCAGCGCTACCAAAACCAAACCCCACCACCCCCACACCGTAACAATTGATGCAAGTCCATAGGTTTATGGGCTTGCAGTTAGCGGATAAACTTCAAGCTTTCGGTATTTTTGGCAAATAGATCGGTAAAGATACTGATGACGGTACGCGATCGCAGTTTGATATTTGTATTGACTCCCATTCCCGATTGCAATGCCACTTCTCGCCCGTTAATTAACAGCGATTGTCTTTGTAAGCGTACTTTAGCTGGAAAGCGATAGAAAGGATAAACCTCATCCGGTGGCAGAGCATCCGAGGCAATCCAAACTAGCTTACCTTTTACATCCCCAAATTCGCTAAAAGGAAAGGCCTGGATTCGGGCATCTACATCCATTCCTGCCCGCACGAACCCAATATCGCGATTAGTAATAAATACTTTTGCCGTTAAGGCATCTCCCGGTACTATTTTGGGAATTGGTTGACTGATGCTGGCGACAAAGCCCGGATTATGTACCTGCAAATCAAAGATTACGCCGCTTTCTGGTGCGGTGAGATCTTGATACTGCAAAGTTAAATTAGCTTGGTTTAACTGGCTGTCTAGCTCAGCTAGGCGCTTATTATTTTCTACCAAAACCTTTGTCAAGCAATGTTGTTTAAAATCCCTCGATCTACGTTTAACGTATTTTTGAGATTAGCTAGTTGAATATCTGTTTGACCTAGTTTATTTTCCCAAGTAACGGTTTTAAATTTTTCAATTTTTAATTCTCTAATTGCCAGTGCTTCAAGTTGAGCCGTAGACATTCCATAATGCTGCAAATAAGTCTGACGTTCGGCAGTATTTATTAGTTGATGTTTTTTATAGTATTTTTCAATTGCGATCACCTGTTCGGTATTAGATAGTTGTACAGAGGCAATTGCTTTATCTATCAGTATCTCTCGCCACAACTGAGACAACATTTGATACTGTGTCAGCAGGGGAAGGAGTTCGGCGGAAGTAATGGTGCGATCGCCTAGTTGCAATATTAAAGACATAAATCACATTCAATCGGTCGCAACTAGCTTACCCAAATAGTTAGTAGTTTTAACTGGGAAAGCAGAAATCCATACTATCAGACTTTAATAACTAACAAAAAACTACTGTTGCAGCGATTTTTAAGTAGATATTCTGCCAGCGACTCCAGTTCTAAGCTAATAACTTCTCTAGACTCAATATTTACGAAACTAACTATTTTTGATTGCCAAATCTCGGCTAAAAACCGACTAATTTGACAGGCGCATTGGTTCGGCATAACGGTTCAATTGAGCGGCAGAGATACCTTTCACTTGTTACTAAAATATTACTTTTTAGTCCGCTCCAATGATTTGTTATCTCTCTTTACTCCTAATTACACATATCTAGACAGCAATTAGCTTTTCTCGATTGAGATTTTGAAGAATACTAATCTGACCAATGCGCTGAAATTCTTTACTACTTCTATCAGCTAAATGCAGTACCCAAGGCAGTCGGCAAGAGCGGAAGCCACTAGCAGGATGTAACTGAGTTAAATGATAAGTTTGTAAAGCTAATATCTCCAGTGAAGTATCACCGTACTCATGTACAACTCGTAAAGGTCTGACACTACCAATACTTTGATTAATTGGTTGGCTTGTCACAATCAGAAAAGAATTCTCTTTTGGCAAAAATACAACGCTACCAATAGTAGCATCCCGATATATTTTTCCTTGATCTTCAGAAACTTCACGCCCCATTCTGCCTGTTCCACTTTTGCGGACACCAACTAAATCAAGTGCAATGTTTTTCTCTTGCAACGCCTTGATAGTTTGTTCAAATTCTCCTTCTTGAACTAATCCATCTCGCATTAGTAGTAATCGTTTGGGATAGCGATCACAGATTTTGTGAAAACGCAGAATCAGCTTAGATACTGTTTGCCAGACTGCTTGCCCCGATATACTCTCGCCTCGCTGCACATCAGGTAGTTCCCATCCCAAACTCTGCCCATCTGCAAGTACAGCAAAAGCTGAAGTTCCGTAGTAAAGCTGACGGTTTGTTCCTGTGTCAAAACCAATAATCAAGTCCGCAGCTTCGGGATGGTCTAATGGTTCCAAACGTACAGTTTGCCATCCTGCTTTACATAGCAAGCCCAAAACTACATTCATCGCTTTATAAGCATCAGCTTTTGGTAAAGGCAGTATAAATTGAGTGGCAATTCCAGCTTGCAGTGCCTCAACTCTAATTTGTCTCTTACGAGCATTCGGTAACCAAGGAGCAACTACTAAAATTGTCTGTACGTCATTTGCCCACTCTTGCCAGAAAATTTGCCGATCTAATTCACCTTCAGGCATCTGTTGAGAAGTTTTATAAGATTCAACTTCTATATTTGCACCGCTCTTTTTTGCAACTTCTTTCAAGCACTTTTCAACTTCATCAGGATATTTATGAACATTATTAAAGAGATTTAAACAACCAAACTTGGTTTCTCCTACTTTAATGCAACCTTTATAAAGAATTTTGCCAGTCTTATCCACTTCTCCATTTTTAGCAAAGAGTTTTCCTTTGGGTAGGATAAATCCCCTTACAATCGATGCCTGCGTATGTGTAGGTATCTTGTAAATCTTCTCAATGATTAGCTGTGCAGTTTTCTCCGATTCTTTCAAGCGAATATCTAAAGACTTTTTAATATAATCAAATACTCCTTGAACATTTTTCTTCTCTTCAGTGTCAGATTTCTCTGCGACATTTGCCACCATCTCCATAGTCAAACTTGGCGAAAGCCGACGAGATAAGTGAGTAGTAAGTTGAGCTTTCCAATCATTAGCTTTTTTAACGTAGACTACGCGGGAGTTTTCGATTTCTGCATCACTAGCACCAATCTGACGATGATAAGCAGCTAGGGTAATGCCTAAACCCTCGATCAGTATTTGTTCTGGCGTTTGTTCGGAGACATTTTCATATTGCCAAGTAATATAATTATTATTCTTATCTTTATATGTATTGCGAACATAACTAATTGGAATATCTGGGTATTCGTCTTGCCACTCATGGAGTGTCCAAGGAGTATAAAAACGATGGTGTAGATCGATTTCTAGATAGAGATTACTATCAGCATTAACACTGACATCTATTCTTCTTCCTTTATGAACTTCCCAACCCATACCACATTTTTCTTTCCCTGCTTCTCCAGTAACCCACCAAATTAATCCGCCTTCAGACGCTCTTTCGATCGCAGTTTTATCCCATTGCTTCTTTAAGTTCTGTTCTAGTATTTTTCTTTCTAATTGTTCTATTCCTTGACGTTCAGCAGGGTTGGTACAATCTAATGTTCTTTTACAAATAAACTTTACTTCCCACCCGTCACCTTGCAAACGGGCTGAATCTACTAACTCTTTAGTAATGATTTTATTGCCAAGCCTGATTGCAGGTAAGCCAAGTTTGTAGCAAATACTGGCGATCGCTTGATGTTCTTTTCCATGATCAGGATTTTGGGTAAATTTACAACTGTATTCAGAAATATTTCGATCTCCCTCGGCTAGGTTCCTTACAAAGAAACGATTTAACACGATTGAAGTTTTTTCTAATTCAAATGCCATAGAGAATCAAACCTTTTGAGATAACTGTATCGGAAGTTATACTAAGTTGTGGTCAGAGGTAGTAGAGTATTAAATAGAGAGAACTTTGGCAAAGATAAATGTACAGGAGTCAAGTAACGCAAGCCTGTCCTCATCTAGACCTAGAGACAGTCAAGCAGAAAGTAA
>NZ_JBYCCV010000057.1:0-25451 GCF_057473825.1 Aliterella sp. E5.1 | reverse complement strand
AAAAGCTTGTAATGTAAAGCTTTTAAACTTTATTTTCTCACATCAGACTTCCTTTGTAGTCATTTTGCCAAAATCCTGAGCTAAAGCAGGTTCTAGATTTTACTCTCCTGAAAGTGATAAAAGAGGGATAAAACAGGTGATGGAGATTGTTGCTCAGTCATAGTTAGTTCTAACTGAATAATTGTATTACTTTATACTTTAGCAACAGAATACCGCAGCATTTCTAAGATCCCAATAGGATCGCAACCATACAAACCTTCTCCCCATGCTGCATTTTGTTCAACTACATCCCATCCTCGCCCGTGCATTACACACCTACATTGATGGCTGTTGCTTGCGAGAGTTCGACTCATTCATCAGATAGCACCGTTTCAATGAAAGATAGAAAAGGTTTTCAAAAAACGATTTGATCAAAATTGTTGTAATGCTTTATAAAGCTGCAACCCTACGATAGGTATACTCGTCACTGAGATTTCCCTTAAAAAAGTCTACGGCTGCTTGATATTCTACTTGCTCAAAATTAAGCCTTTCTAGTAGCCGAATTGAGGCTTGATTGCGCGTATCTACTTGTGCTGTAAATTCAATTATTTCGTAATCATCAAACAACACCTGTAAAACTTTTTGACAAGCTTCGGTAGCGTATCCGTTATTCCAGAATCGGAAACCAAACACATAAGCAAAGTTGGCGATTCGATTTGATAATACAGAAGCTTCGACATGACCAACAAACTGTTCGGATGATTTGAGGCGCACTGCCCAGTTTAGCCATGCTTCCTCGCCGGTGGGAGACAAGCGCCGCTCTAATTTTTGGTAGCGCTGTTCTAACAATACCAAGGAAGCTGGCGGATCTTGAGGAATATAATCATAAATCTGCGAGTCTTGCAATATTGGGTAGAGCAAGGCAGCATGATATTGTTTAAGCGGTTCAAGCACAAGGCGTTGAGTTTGTAGAACCATCTCAGGATGAATTAGTTGCATTGCTGTCAAGAATGCGATCGCACTTTATAGTAAATAATGAAACATAGATAACATAAAGTTTAGGCAGTAACTAAAAGCTACTAGATACCAAGAGTTTGAAACAGGTTTTCTACAGATTTCATAGATAAGTAAAGCTTCAGAGGAGCTTGTTTAAATTGTTGGAACCCATACTTTAAATAAAAGCTCAACGCATTTTCATCCAACGCTTCTGCTATCATGGCTAGAGATGCAACTTGCGCCGATACATCTAGGGATTTTTTCAGCGCATCTATTAACAGTAATTCGCCAAATCCATTACCTTTTTGTCTATTGTCAACAGCGAGGCGACCTAATAATATAGCTGGTAATAATGGGTAACGAGGTAAGCGCTTTGCCAAAACCTCATCTAAGTCTTTAATTTCAATAGTGTATGAACAGAGCGTATAGTAAGCCAAAACATTAACATCAGGTTCGTTAATTAAGACAAATATAGTAGAGACTCGTCTCTTGAGATCCTGAGATGCTTGATTTTGGATGTAATTGTCTAAACTGTCTTTTCCACAGCAAAAGCCGGAGCGAATATGCCTACGACTCTCAAAAGGAGCAACTTTGAGAACCATTAAACTGACATTGCTTGCTTGTATCGTAAAGCAGCCGTTTTCAGAGCAGCATTAGGCTGTGGAGGATTAAGTAGTGCATCAGTAAAATTAACGCTGTCTTCAATACTAAGCTTGAGTGTTAAGTGCTGCTCAATGACTCTTTTTGCTTCTGCTTGAGAACTTGCAGCCACAAAATCTGTTAAAGTCCGACCTTCCAAATCTGCGGCTTTCTGCAAAAGAGCTTTAATTTCTGGACTGACACGCGCTTCTAGTCGTGCCATCGATTTTGGATTAGTCCCATTCGCCATATCAATAGAGTTGAGTTTTCTAATTTAATGCTATACGGCAAATTGCCGTATGTCAAAGCCAATGTATAAATCTATCGGTTAAGGACCAGCAAACACCGCCTGCTCTATATCTTGCCGACTTAAGGAATACTTAAAGGCGCGTTGGATATCTTGCTTTTGTTCCTCACCTTGAAAATAACGTACAGTTAGCTGATCGACATCTAGACAAAGTTCGGCTTTCCAATCAGCCTTTTGGATATGCCAGCAATGAGGCTCAGAACTATCTTGCTGACAGCCTTGACTAATTAGCCATTGCTCGATATTTGGCAAGGCATGGTTGTATAAAGGAGTATCGGCGTTGGGAAGCGACATAGGAAACTAAAACTTAATTGTGGTTAGAAAAAATATAGATATTTTTAGGAAAAATTACTCAGTGGTTGTAACGCAACATTTACAGCTATTGTAAACTGCTGCGTAACGATTTGTAACTCAATTGTTGATATTGGCTGCCAAGCTTTGTCGCCACGAATTAAGCCAATGGCGATCGCTAATATCAAACAACCAACAAATGTTAGCCCTAAAATAAATAAAGCAAATATTTCTCCTGCCGATAAAGGGCGATCAGTGGGATCGAGGTAAGCGGAGGATTTTGCTGATAAAGGGCGATCGTGGACGGAGCGATCTAAGTAAGACGGCGCTTGAATTACCGATGTTCGCGAATAGCCAATCAAATAATCGTAAGTTGTGCGTCGTTCGGGGTTGCTGAGAGTCGCGTAAGCCTGATTAAGCTCTTGAAACTTGGTAGTAGCGATTTCTGTTGATAATTTGGTAGTATCGGGGTGGTAGTGCTTGCTCAATTCTCGATAGGCGCGCCGAATTTCTATAACTGATGCGGAAGGATGCAGCCCTAGCAAGGAATAGTAACTGCTATCTTTTTGTGCGGCAGTATCTTCAATCATTACAGCTTTAATCGCCCTACACCAACAAATATATTTTACTGGCTAGTCATTGATTGGTTCAACGAGTATATTTACTAAATTTCATAAAAATATCTTTTGCCTAAACAGGCACTAACCCAAAATACCCATTTTTATAAGATCGCGATCGCCTAAAAATTTATCTATACTTTAGTTCAAGAATCGCTCTATGAAGTTATTGTAACTACATTTTGTCGTTACAATGAGAAAATGAAATTTGAGTGGGATGAGTCAAAACGGCTTTGTAACATTCGCAAACATGGAATCGATTTTTCAGATGTTCCAGCCGTTTTTGACGGCTCGATTGTAACAGTTGAAGACGATCGCTTTGACTACGGAGAACAGAGATTCGTGACTTTCGGTTTGCTTCAAGGACACGTTGTTGCAGTGGTTCATACAGAAAGCTATGACTACATTCGGATTATTTCTACAAGAAAAGCAACCAAAAATGAGCAAAAAACCTATTTCGAGCAAATCTGAAACAGACTGGCAACGGCTTGATACTATGACGGATGAAGATATCGATCTATCCGATTGCCCAGAAATTACACCAGAAAAGTTTGCTAAAGCAGTGGTGCGAAGCGGTTTACCTGTGGACAAGAATAAAGTACAAGTGACTCTGCGGATTGACCATGATGTGCTGGAGTGGTACAAGTCTCAAGGACGAGGCTATCAAACCCAGATTAATAGTTTGTTGCGGGCATATATGGAAGCTCATCATTGATTGCTTGACAGCAACGTAACATTTTACTTCACCTAAACAGATTATTATGGGCATCAGTTGTGTTCGCTCTGTATGATCGCATTTAGACTTTTGCGTGATCGCTAGTCGAATAACATCAAGATAAGCGAAAGTCTGAATTTTAAACTACTTCACTCAAAAGTTACTTGTAAAGTTATCTAGAAAAATAAGCTATTGCTTGCTTATATAACAATTACACTGTATAGTTGAGTCTAACTGTATAAGTAAGCGCTTGCTTATGTTGGATGTGAAGCTTTAGAAAATAGGAGCGTTGCCATGAATGAACATTTTGGTTCCGATACTTTAAAGACTCTAGGTGAGGCGATTCAAGAATTGCGCGCATCAGAGACTGAAGGCGATATAACAAGTAGAATGCCAGAAGAAGAAATACAATTAATCGACCAGCATGATGCCGTACACGTCTTGTTTAATTGCGGCACTTCTATTCGGGATGAAATTGCCGCCCACCTATGGATGACCTTTGCAACGACCGCAAAAATCAGTCAGATGCATCGTGTAGTTGCTAATCAAGAGCATCGCAATGTTTTATCTGGTGTTGGACACCTCAAATTAGTAGGTATTTGGGTTATCTCCCTTCCACGCATTATCAGCATCATCTTCAAGAGCTTACGCATGAAAAAGAGGTTAGCTGTTGAAGAACTTTCTAAGCTGAAAGAACAGCCCATAATTGAAATTCGCCGAGAACACGGCATTGTTTTGTGAACAAAAGAGTGTTTAATAAAGTGTCAATCTTTAAATAGTTAATTTTGCCTTTTGCACAAGATTTTCGTGCAAACACGCTCCGCAAACACACACGAACAACCTTAAACTGACTGTAAATTTAATGCCCCGCAATAAAACTGTTACAGATGAAAAAATCCTTGCTGTGGCGCGATCGCTCTTTCTCAAAGAGGGGGCAAAAGCTTCTACACGAACTCTCGCTAAAATAGCTGGGATCTCTGAGGCGGTTATTTTTCAGCGATTTAGTACGAAAGAAGATCTTTTCTTTGCTGCAATGGTGCTGCCGGAAGCGCAACTTGAGGTGATATTTAACGTTCAGCCCGGTCAAAAACAGGTCACTGTAAACCTTAAATTGGTGAGTTTGCAAATTGTTGACTACTTTCGGGAGGTGATGCCAGTTTTTCTATCACTCATTAGTCACCCGTCCTTCAATGTACAAACCTTTCTGAAACGTCATACCATGCCTGGGATGCAGCTTAATATAAAACTGACAGAATATCTAAATGCTGAAGCTCAGTTGGGGCGAATTCGCGCTGGCAATAATGCGGCGGCAGGACTCTTGCTTTCACACCTACACAACCTTGCGTTGTCTGAAAATATTGGCTCACATCAACCAATAGACACAGAAGGCGCTATCTCTGAGGCGATCGCGGCAATATGGATAGGCTTGGCTCCTTAATCAAGCAGCATTTTTAAGAAACCACAGTTTTTGGATAAATATAAATGAATTCAAATTTTATTCTGATTTCACCTCTTTCTAACTAAAATGGCAGAAACATTTTTATAGCAGCCGAGCCTAATAGTCCTAAAATATTCATAAAGTTACCTTTACTTTTTGGCTTGGCATCGCTTGGTAATGGAGCTTCTAACTCTTTGATAAATGCTTGCGCTGTCTGAGTTCCAGGAACATTACCTTGAGCTAAAAACAATTCATCAGCAACTCTAGCATCATCTCTAGCGCCTTTACGGTCTAACAATTGGTAACGTGCAACACCGCGGCCCATGTAGGCTAAGGCAAACTCTGGATCTATAGTCAAAGCTTGGTTAAAGTAATCAATCGCCCCTTGAGAGTCGCCTTTTTGCCCTTGAAGCATTCCCCAGCGATAAAAGTCTTCAGCTTTCCCGGCGGCTATGGGGATACCGATCGCACCTTGCAAGTGAGCTACATTTACATCAGCATCGCCAAAGCTGACATTGTACAAGTAAGCATCTCTAAAATCTGCCCCAGCTATTTGCGCTCCCCCTAACTTTGCACCCGTTAAATTGGCTCCAAATAAAGAAGCACCAACTAAGTTTGCACCCGTCAAATCGGCCCCACTCAAGTTTGCACGGCTCAAATTTGCTCCGCTTAAGTTAGCCCCCGTTAAATTTGCTCCCGATAAATTCGCCAAAACTAGCCCCGCACCACTTAAATCGCAGCTTTGACATTGTTTAGTTGCAAGCAACTGTCTGGTATGAGCAATGCTTTCTGATAAAGCTGGATGAGCAAAGTTAATTGTAGTAAGTACCGTAGCAGCAATAAAAAGTTTCATAAATGGGAGGTTTGGCAAAAGACAAGGCGCTAATTTTTGTAGAGTAACATTTAATATTTCAATTGACGATATTATGCCCCAAATCATTTTAATAGGCGACTTAAGACAGATTAATTTAATTTTTGCTCGATATATTAAAGGAAAGTAACAATAGCCTATTTTTAACTTAGTTATGGAAATGCGCCGTTTAGGTAAATCGAATTTACAAATTAGCCCGATTTTGATGGGAACTTGGCAAGCTGGGAAAAGAATGTGGGTGGGAATTTCCGATCAGGAGACAACCAAAGCAATTAGAGCCGCTTTTGATGCGGGAATTACTACCATTGATACAGCAGAAGTTTATGGTGAGGGGCATTCAGAGCAAATTGTCGCTCAGGCTTTGTCTGACGTAAGAGAGCAGGCAGTTTATGCTACTAAAGTTTTTGCCAATCATTTGAAATACGACCAAGTAATCGAAGCTTGCGATCGCTCTATGGCAAATCTGCAAACTGATTATATCGATCTATATCAAATTCATTGGCCCAGTGGCACTTTTAATAGCGAAATTGTCCCTATTGAAGAAACGATGAGGGCTTTGACGGCGTTACAAGAGCAAGGTAAAATTCGCGCTATTGGGGTTTCCAATTTTTCCCGCTCTCAATTAGAAGAAGCCTCTCAGTACGGGCGAATTGACAGCATCCAGCCGCCTTACTCACTGTTTTGGCGACAGGTAGAGAAGGATATCGTATCTTATTGCATTGAAAATGAAATTTCTATTCTTGCTTACTCGTCTTTGGCGCAAGGATTGTTGACGGGTAAGTTTGCCGCCGATCATAAATTTGAGGCGGAAGATAACCGTGCTAAAAACAAGCTTTTTCAAGGAGAAAATTACCAAAGAGCGCAAGCTGCGTTGACAAAACTGCGTCCCATTGCCGATCGCTATCAAACTACTTTAGGTAATTTGGCTCTTTCTTGGCTAATTGCTCAACCTCAAACTAATGCAATTGTCGGCGCAAGAGATACTAAGCAAGCTGTCGCTAATGCTCAAGCCGCAAATATTAAACTTGCTCCTGAAGAACTCCAAGAAATTGATGCAATTGGACGCACTGTTACTGACCACTTAGACGATAATCCGGTCATGTGGAACTTTGCCGCCTAAACGGGATGCGATCGTGTTGAGAAGTTTCAAAAGTGTTGAATTTTAGTAAACTTACCGTTGCTAAAACAAAAAGCAGTGATAAATTAAGTAGTAGGACGCAAAAAGCTAAAAACGGCAAACCAAAAAAGGCGCTCAACCTAGTGTCCCCTGTTAGAGAGCCAAACTTGTAATCAATCCAAGCATAGGGTTAGTGGCGAAAAGCTTGAACAAAGTAAGAGCCAAACTCAGGTCTAGAAAGATGCGGCTGTGCTGGAGTTACGAGAACGTGTAAACTTTAGTTATTTCTCCACTTTATTTGTTAACTGCCCTGAATAAATTGAATCCCGAAATTTGAGGGGTCTTGTCATAAGCGGATAAGACCCCTTAAATTTGTTTAGGCTACATCGGGAAAAGACAAGATCCAGGATTTTAAAAGTGAATTTACTTGCTCTGGAACTTCATCATGGGGACAATGACCAGCCCGCAAGAAGTATTCTGTCAGATTGGGGCAGTATTGGCGAAATTTAGGCGATCGCTCTTTGGCATTCATCCAAGGATCTCCTTCTCCCCACAGCATCAGTAAAGGACACTTCAACTGGCTGAGCAATATATCGACTTTTTCGCCTCCAGGATTACTAAAAATTGCTGCAAATACTTGGGCTGCACCAGCATCACAGGAAGGGCGATAAATTTCTTCTACTAATTGGTCGGTAACAGCGCTTTTGTCTAAATAAACTCTTTCTAGAGTTTGGCGAATTACCCAAGGCTGGCGCACGTATTGAAATAATATAAACCGCGCCAAGGGTTGGGCGAAAATCCATTTAGCCGCCTCGCCTAAAAACTTTTGCCACACTTCGGGCTGTTTGGGCGGTTGTACTTCCGCTTGCAAAGCATCGGGTTCAGATGATGAATCTGCTTCAGAAAATGGTCCCGCACTATTGAGCAATACTACCCCGGCGGCAGCATCCGGTCGCTGGGCGGCTACACACAAACAAGCATAGCCGCCAAGAGAATTGCCTGCTAATACCGTAGGTTGACCAATAACTTCGGTAATAAATTCGTACAACTGATCTCGCCACAAGTCGGCGTTATAAGACATTTGAGGTTTTGCTGAACGCCCAAACCCCAATAAATCGATTGCCCATACTTCAAAATCTGTTTGCAATTGAGCAATATTTTTGCGCCAGTGGTCGGTAGAAGCCCCAAACCCATGTACTAATAATAATGGTGGGCGTTGTATCTTTTCTCCCGCCTTGACATAATAAATTGAATGTCCGCGCCACTGCCAATATTTACCGGGAGGTGGAGTAGTAGAGACGGCTGGTGTTGCCTGCATAATTTAATTAAAAATAATGTTAAGTTACTTTAATAATTCTAACGAGCGATCGCTAAGTACAGCACCGATTATGTCGCAAGTAATTACTGGAAAAACTAAGCTATTGGGTGTAATTGGGTATCCTGTAGAACATTCCTTATCGCCGATTATGCACAATGCTGCGATCGCGCATTTGGGTTTAGATTACGTTTATCTACCGCTAAGAGTGCATCCAGACAATTTACAAGCGGCGCTTTCTGGGTTTGCGGCAATCGATCTAGTTGGTTTTAATATTACAATTCCCCATAAACAAGCAATTAAGCCCTTAATTGCGGAAATATCCCCCACTGCTAAAGCAATTGGCGCTATAAATACAGTCTGGCGGACAAGTAGCGGTACTTGGGCGGGTACGAATACTGATGTCGAAGGTTTTATTGCTCCTTTGCAGACTTATAACCAAGATTGGAGCCAAAAAACTGCCGTGGTTTTAGGCAATGGTGGCGCAGCGCGGGCGGTAGTAGCAGGTTTCGCTCAATTAGGCTTTGGGGAAACTTATGTAGTGGGGAGAAATGCGACAAAGTTAGCCGAATTTATTGATAGTTGGGGTAATACGCCTTTAGCGACAAGATTGTTAGTGCGTAATTGGGATAAGTTACCGTTACTAATTCCCCAAGCCAATGTAATTATCAATACAACTCCCATCGGGATGTATCCTAACGTCGGCGAGTCGCCATTGAGTAATGAAGAAATGGCACTATTAGCAACAGATGCGATCGCCTACGATTTAATTTATACTCCTAGTCCCACCAAATTTTTACAACAAGCACAAGCAAAGGGTGCGACTGCTATTGATGGCTTAGAAATGCTCGTGCAACAAGGAGCCGCAGCTTTAGCAATTTGGTTGCAGCAACCCGCACCCCTTGATGTCATGCGTCAGGCGCTGCAAAGCTATCTTACTTAAAATTCGAAAGATAGGACGCATCAGAGCAAGGATGGATACGCACAACCTGGATGTTATTTACCCCATCGCGTACCTGAGAGCATTTTATTACCGACTTTGTAGACCAATATCTAGATCCAATTCCCTTAGATCGAGATGGATTAGCACAGATTCGTATAGACAAACCAAATTTTTTATCCTACATTTCATTGCAGCTACTTACTTAATGGAAACATTGATAGATAAAAACTAGCTCAAGACTGATGATTTTTAAAGTTAAACGTAAAGTCGAGGGTTAATAATTCTCTGTATCTCCTTATTTAGCTGCTGTAGTTTTCGCAAACATAATTGAAGAATGTTACTAGGCAAGGTCGATTGAAGCAGCTATTATATATTCAAGCAGTAGCTCGATCTTCTTACTTATAATTCGCTTCATGCTAAAAATTATTTTATACACAACAACTGTCCAAATAGATACATAAAAACTAAGCTACCTTTAAAAAATACTTATCGCCAACCATAGCTATAAAACCTAAAATCTCGCAAGAATAGAGTTTAGGGAAGTAAAATAAAATTATAAATAATCCTATTCATCAATAAAGATAATTCTATTTTGAGCGCCAAACAATTTTTGCTAATATTTTAGACGTAGTCAAATAATGGACGATTTAGATTACTCTCAAGCTGGCTTTTGGCAAGAATTGCCAACCAAACTACCTCTATATCTATTGATTGTAGAAGATTCACCCACCGATGTAGAATTAGTGACGCTTGTTTTAGAAAAAGCCAACATACCGTTTTCTTATGACTCTACCGATAGCTTAGAAGGTTGTAAAAAACTGCTACAAGCGAATACTTATGATGCGGTGCTGGCAGATTATCGTTTGCCTCAGTTTACGGCTTACCACGTGTTAAAAACTTTACAACAATTGGTCCAAGAAATTCCCCTGATTTTGGTTACTGGTAGTTTGGGAGAAGAAGCCGCCGTTGATTGTATCAAAGCTGGAATGACAGATTACGTACTTAAAGATCGGTTATTTCGTTTGCCAGTAGTATTAAAGCGATCGCTGCGAGAATTTGCGATGCGTCGTCAGCAACAAGCCGCTATAGCGCAGATAGAACAAAGAGCCAAGCAAGAAGCAATTATCAATCAGATCGTGCAAGCAATGCGCGGTACGTTGATAGTAGATAAAATGCTGCAAACCACAGCAGATATGTTGCATTTGAATTTAGATGTCAACTGCTGCCTAATATTTCAACCCGATGCCCAAGGGGAGATGTGGATTTATCATGTTAGCGAAGCTACCGTAGCTAAGGAAGATTTTATCGATCGCAAATGCGGTGTGTACCCCCACTATCAAAATAAATTGAAGCTAGGTGAAATAATAGCTTTGTCAACTATTGATAATACTGTAGCTCCAGAGGTTTATGAATTTGCCCTAGCAGAAGGAATCCACTCTTTGATGATTGCGCCTTTACTGCACCAACATACGGAGCTAGGCGGAATTATTTTACTACAACGCGATCGCCCCCGTCAGTGGAGTGAAAATGAAATATGGCTAATTAAAACCATCGCCGATCGTTGCGCGATCTCGATTCACCAAGCTAAGTTGTTTCGCCGACTGCAAGATAAAGCCGCTAGAGAACAAACTTTAAATCAAATCGCTAGAACGATTAATTCTAGCCTCGATCCAGAATTTATTTTACAAAAAATAGTTCAATTAACTGGTGAATACTTTAAGGTAGACCGCGTAGTTATTTTTTGTATTAACTTAGAAACAGAGCAAATTTCTGTTCGTAGTGAATGGAGAGCAAACGCAGAAGTTGTATGTATACAAGGATTTCAAGAGCCAATATGGGAATGGCTCAATCTATTGGAGCCTATAGATCGATCGAAGCGTTACCAAGTTTTACACGCACATACAGATAAAGCAAAAGCTGAACTTTTGGATAAGGAAGTAGCCCTGATTGAGCAAGGAAAAATTCTTTCTATCCTCAAAACACCTATTTATATTCGGGGTAAGTTTTTCGGTGGTATAAGTTTGCATACAACCACCAAACCCAGAGTATTTAGTCAAAAAGAAATCGACCTATTAAAACAAATTGCCGATCAAGCCGCGATCGCCCTCTATAACGCTCAAAGCTACGAAATGCTTGAAGAATTAGTTAGGGAGCGGACTCAGGAATTAGAACAGGAGAAATTAGTTTCTGAAGCAGCTAATTTGGCTAAAAGTGACTTTTTAAGTAATATGAGTCACGAATTGAGAACGCCCTTAACTGGCATACTAGGTTTTTCTAATATATTGCTGCAACAAATTTTTGGACCGCTAAACGCCAAACAAAAACAATATCTAGAAGGAATTGATAGTTGCGGCAGCCACTTATTAGAATTAATCAATGACTTATTAGATTTATCTAAGGTAGAAGCTGGGAAAGAAGAATTAATAATGGAACAAATCGCGATAGAGGAGCTTTGTCAAAGCTGTTTATCCTTGTTTCGCGATCGCTGTTTGCAACAAAACTTGCAGTTAAAAATTTCAATGCTTACTGATGTAAAAAATTGGGTAGGCGATCGCCGGAGAATTAAGCAAATACTCGTAAACTTACTATCTAATGCCGTCAAATTTACAGAATCTGGCTCGATAACGTTGCAAATAGAAAAAAGTGGAGATACTTTAAACTTATCAGTGATAGATACGGGTATTGGGATTAACCAAATAGAGCAATCAACCTTATTTCAACCATTCCAGCAACTAGATAGCGGTTTAAATCTTAGATATCAAGGGACGGGGTTAGGTTTAGCTTTGTCACGCAAATTAGCTCGACTGCATGGAGGAGATATTACTTTGCGATCGCAAGTAGGAATCGGAAGTTGTTTTACGTTGCAACTACCAATTTCGTCACAATTGCCGTAAAGCTTGGCGAAAGAAGACTAGAAGCTTTGTTTGGAAAATCTTTAAAATAAATGTATGGCGATCTTAAGTAAATGAAAAATGCAACAAAAAATTGAGCAACTAAAAAGTTTATTTGCTGAGATGGAGCAAGCAATTATTGCTTACTCTGGTGGCGTTGATAGTGCTTTGGTTGCCAAAATTGCTTACGACACATTGGGAAGTCGCGCCCTAGCTGTAACGGCGGCTTCTCCTTCGTTGCTTCCTGAAGAATTGGAAGACGCTTGCATTCAAGCGGCGGAAATTGGCATTGCTCATCAAGTAGTTCAAACCCACGAAATGGACAATCCCAATTATCGCGCCAATCCAGTCAATCGCTGCTATTTTTGTAAAAGCGAGTTGCACGATACCCTCAAACCTCTAGCACAAAAACTCGGTTATCTTTATGTAGTAGATGGGGTAAACGCGGATGATTTGCAAGATTATCGCCCAGGAATCGCCGCCGCCAAAGAAAGAGGAGCGCGATCGCCTTTGGCAGAATTGGGAATTACAAAGTTTGAAGTGCGGCAAATCTCCCAGATTTTAGGCTTATCTTGGTGGGATAAACCCGCTCAACCTTGTCTTAGCTCCCGTTTTCCCTATGGTGAAGAAATTACAATTGCTAAATTGCAGCGTGTAGGGAGAGCGGAAGTATATTTGCGGAAGTTGGGGTTTAATAATTTAAGAGTGCGATCGCAAGAAGATACGGCAAAAATTGAACTAGCACCAGAGCAAATTAAGGATTTTGTCACCAAGTGTGACTTACAGGAAGTCGTGGCGGCTTTTCAAAGTTATGGTTTTATGTACGTGACTTTAGACTTGGAAGGCTATCGCAGTGGCAAATTAAACCAAGTTTTAACTTCTAGCATTGCATAGTACAATGTAATACATTGTAATTGCCAGTTGAGATAATTGTAGGGGTATATCCCCGCTACGGAGTTATAAACAAATGGGTTTTAAGCTAAATAAAATTATTCCTTGGGGACGCTCCATAAAGGAATATATTGGGATGTTTCATCTAACACCTGATGAACTTAATTTAGCAATTCTTGATTGTGCGGGTGGTCCCGCTAGTTTTAATGCCCAAATGACCCATCAAGGATATAAAGTCATATCTTGCGATCCAATCTATCAATTTAGCCCTGATGAGATTAATGGGCGGATTCAAGAAACTTATCAAATACTTATTGATGGGTTAAAAGCAAATTTAGCTAACTATGTTTGGCAAAATATTGAGTCACCCGAACAACTGGGCAAAATTAGAATGGAGGCAATGAATCAGTTTCTAGATGATTTCCCCATCGGATTGCAGCAAGGACGTTATGTATTAGATGAATTGCCTAATTTATCTTTTAACGATAAGCAATTCGATTTAGCCTTGTGTTCTCACTTATTATTTACTTACTCAGAGCATTTATCGATGGATTTTCACTTAAGTTCTATTAAAGAATTATGCCGAGTTGCTCAAGAAGTACGCATATTTCCCTTGTTAAATGTCTCTGGAGAGCAATCGAGCTTACTCTTACAAGTCTTGCAGGAGTTGCAAAAAGACGGTTACAAAGCAGAAATACAACAAGTTGATTACGAATTTCAAAAAGGCGGCAATAAATTATTAAGTGTAAGTTCGTAGAACAATAATGACTCAAACTATTTGGATTGCTAGACACGCCAACCGCCTAGATTTTGTGAACCCCGATTGGTTTCTTACTGCCGAAAGACGCTACGATCCCCCGCTTTCAGATGATGGCATTGTGCAAGCATCGCAGCTAGCTCAACGCTTAAAACAAGAGAATATTAAAGCTATTTTTTCCTCGCCATTTCTACGCACAATCCAAACAGCAAATCAAGTAGCAGAAGTCTTAAACTTGCCGATTAAACTTGAATCAGGACTAAGTGAGTGGCTAAACCCCCAGTGGATGAGCGAAACCCCGGAAAAAATGCCAATGGAAGATTTGATAGCTTTATTTCCTCGGATTGATACTAACTATATCTCGCGCGTTATTGCTCAATATCCCGAAATTGGAGAAACAGCATTTTTGAGAGCAGGAGAAACAGCAAGAAAACTAGCAGAGGAATTTTCCGAAGATATATTACTAGTAGGACACGGTGCATCGGTACTCGGTGCAACAATGGGATTAGTCGGTGAAGTCGCCAAAACGGAAATTAATGCTGCTTTGTGTTGCTTAATTAAAGTTGTGCGCCTCGATCCACATTGGGTGTTGGAATTAAATGGAGATACCTCCCACCTTGCCCAAGTAGAAGAAGTAATCCGGTTTAATTAGCATCATGAACTTATTGTTGGCGGGAGATATAGGCGGGACTAAGACCGTTTTGCGGCTAGTCGAAGCATCAGACGCAGCAGTTTTGCTGACTTTGTACGAGGAGCGTTACCGCAGCCGAGATTTTAGCGATTTAGTACCCATGGTGCAGCAGTTTCTCGCTACCGCCGCCGAAAAACTAGGAGATTCATCGCCACCAGCGAGGGCGTGTTTTGCGATCGCCGGACCCGTTGTCAACAATACGGTAAAGCTAACTAATTTGACTTGGTTTCTAGATACCAAACGTTTAGAGGAAGCCTTGGGCATTGAGCGCATTGCCTTGATAAATGACTTTGAAGCTGTGGGACATGGCATTTTAGGTTTAGAGGCTTCAGACTTGTATTCTTTGCAAAGCGGTAACTTACAACCCATTGCTCCGATTGCCGTAATTGGTGCGGGGACGGGTTTGGGTGAAGGTTTTTTAATTAAAAATGGAGACAGTTATCGAGTTTTTGGTTCCGAAGGTGGACACGCGGACTTTGCACCCCGCTCGGAGTTGGAATTTCAGCTATTAAGATACTTGTTAGATAAGCACGATATTCCGAGCGTTTCTATCGAGCGAGTTGTTTCTGGTCAAGGAATTATCGCGATTTATCAGTTTTTGCGCGATTGGAATTTTACCAGCGAGTCACCGAGTATTGGGCAAATTGTCCGCACTTGGGAACAAGAGGCAGGTAGAGGAGAGCGAAGCGTAGATCCGGCGGCAGTTATTGCCCAAGCAGCATTAGAAAAACGCGATCGCATTTGCGAACAAGCTATGCAAATTTTTGTCGAAGCTTACGGCGCAGAGGCGGGAAACTTAGCTCTAAAGCTATTGCCCTACGGAGGTTTGTATGTGGCTGGAGGGATTGCAGCTAAAATTTTGCCTTTATTTGAAGATGGTTCTTTTCTCCATGCTTTTACTCATAAAGGGCGAGTAAGTTCGCTGCTAAAAAGCGTCCCCGTGTATATTATTCTCAATCCTCAAGTCGGACTAATTGGGGCAGCAATGCACGCCGTGAAGTTGTGATAGTTGTTAGTTGCGGTATTCGCTGCGAAATTGATTAACTACTCGATCGAGTCCCACAGAATGGGATGCTTTGAAAAGTAAGCGATCGCCCTTTTGTACAAATTCATGCAGTCGATTGACTAATTCGGCATGAGTGGTAAAACATTCCACCGCTAAAGGCATTGCTGCTGTTGCCATTGCTTGAGCATCCGCACCATCAACTAAAACAAGTATTGTATCTAAGTTTAGCTGCTTTGCTTTTGCTCCTACTTGGGTGTGAAATTCTATCGAGACTTCGCCCAATTCTTTCATTGCTCCTAATACGGCAATCTTTCTTTTACCTGGGGTTTGGGCTAATAGTTGCAAAGCCGCAAGCATTGATTCAAGTCCAGCGTTGTAGGTTTCATCCAATAACACAACGTCGCCTGCCAATTCGTAACGCTGACTCCGCCCCGCAGGCATATTTACGATTAAGTTTGCCGCACTTAGCGCCCAATCAATTTTTAAAGCTTCAGCGACAGCTAAAGCAGCCAGGAAGTTAGAGGCGTTGTGCGTACCTGCTAAAGGTAATTTTAACGGTAGGTTTTTGACACTAATAGTTTCGTTATCGAGCAATTGCCCTTGGAAGTCTCCGCTTCCTAAACCATAGGTAATAGTTTTGCCTTGCCAAACTTGGGCAGAGGTAGTCATTAAGCGTTGATTGTCAGCGTTAAGAATCGCCATACTATCCTTGGGCATCTCGGCTAATAATTCACACTTGGCAGAAGCGATCGCATCTTCCGATCCCAATCGCCCTATGTGCGCTGTGCCGACATTGGTAATTACCCCAACTGTTGGACTTGCTATTTGAGTTAGTAAAGCAATTTCGCCCTTTGCCCGCATTGCCATTTCAATCACGGCAAATTGATGTTCATAGCCTAGTTCTAGTAAGGTTTTGGATACGCCAATTTCGTTGTTGTAGTTTGCTTGCGTTTTCAAGACTTTGCCTTGAACTTCCAAAACTGCGGCAATTAATTCTTTAGTCGTAGTTTTGCCTACGGAACCCGTTATGCCAATTACAGGGATAGAAAACTGTTTGCGCCACCACTGGGCGATTTGCTGGTATGCCTGGAGGGTATCTTTGACTTGTAATAGTGGTAAGTCGGGGCTTGCATAATCATCGGTGACAATTGCCGCGATCGCCCCTGATGCGATCGCTTTTTTTACAAATTGATGTCCGTCAAATTTTTCGCCACGTAAGGCAACAAACACATCTCCTGGCTTGATGTTGCGAGTATCGGTGGTAATGCTAGTAGCCGTTGCTACCGCGTCAGCTAGATTTATGGGCTTGGCTGCTAAAATTTCTACAAGTTGGGCAAGAGTGGCACTACAAGGCATAGTTCGCGTCAAAAATTCCTAATTTCCTCGTGTTATTGTCTCAGGAATCTGTGTCTTTGGCTTCTCTATAAAAAACTCCCACCCATTTCTTTTCTTGAACGTATTGCCAGTCCCGAAACTTAGTAAACCTATGTGCAAAAATACTTTTTGCACATAGGTCGGGGCAAGGTCAACGATTAATGGTGTTATGTTTCAACTGTCAGCACAATTTAAGATAGAAATCCTTTCTGCTTGCGACGCTTAAGGGCAGCGGCACTAATACCGACTAGGGTGATTAAACCTAAAATGCTGTCAGGTTCAGGAACAACGACAGGATCTGAAACTCTAATTCTTCCGAGAGTTGAATCGAAATTCCCTTCGGAGAAGGATTCAACGTTGTCAACATAAGAAATCGCATATAAATATTCTAAGTCTAGAACTTCATTTCCAGAACCGGAAGTGAAGGCTCCCTGGTCAAGTCCATCCTCATCTAAAGGCTGATTGAGTCTACCATCCACGTAGAAACTTGGATTAAAGTCTGTTGTCGCGCCGATTTCTCCAGAAGAAAAGGAAAATGCAGGTACGACATCATTCCCGCTCCAGTTCCAGAGCCAGGATGTCATTTCATCAGCCGATACGATTCCGTCTTGAGCATCCTTGCGATCAGCAACAAACTTTCCAGAAATAGAACCGCCATCTTCTTCCCACCAGCCGCTATATTCAACATCCCAAGCAAGGAGTGCAGCATTAGCAGGAGCAGCTAGTGTTGCTAAACCTAAACTTAAACCGATTCCTACAGCAAGAGCAAAGCGTTTCATAAAATCACCTAGTTAATGAACATTGTGGAATTGGTTGACGGGGTGTAATCACCCTTTAGAAAAACGAATTCTTTGGCATTGGGCTTACTTGTGTTCAGAAGCCCAGTGCCACACCGACGACCTAAGAACCGATGATGCCGCCATCCTTTTTAGTGATGACAATGGTCGCGTCACGGGGTATTTTGCCGCTACCTTGTGGTGCTGGGAAGTTTGTCGCGCTTGGATCTCCATTACCCGGATGCTGAATGTTAATAAACATTGTCCGGCGATCAGGGGTTACAGTAACGCCAGTCACTTCAGAATCTGTTACACCCGAAAATATCCGGCAAATTTCACCAGTAGTTGGGTCAGCAACGAGCATCTGGTCATTCAGCTGTACACCATTGACTGTTGGTTGACTTCCGTCAGTCTGAATAAACAGCCGTCCATCGGGATCAGCCCAAAGACCATCCGGGCTACCAAAGGCACTTTTCTCAATGTCGTGGGTATCTTTGGCGAGAACAAAGATATCCCAAGTAAAAGTAGTGCCGATGTGGTTGTTGCTGTCCCGCCACTTGATAATGTGTCCATAGATGTTTTTTACCAACGGATTAGCGGCATTAACCCGTTTGCGCTCAGTTTCCAATGGGGTATCATCGGCATCAGCAACTCCGCGTTGACTATTGTTCGTGAGGTTACAATAGACATCGCCATTAGGAGCAGCAGCAATCCACTCTGGACGATCCATGGGCGTGGCACCTACTGTGTCGGCAGCCATGCGGGTGTAGGTAAGCAACTCAGCTTGATCGGCAAATTTGGCTTTAAGGGCTGGGTTATTAATGGTGAGTTCGAGCCAGTTGCCTGTGCCGTCGTCGTTAAACTTGGCGACGTAGAGCTTACCTTGATCTAAGGGGCTGATGCCGCGTGCTTGCATTGATCGCCAGTTGCTGTCTGAAACGAACTTGTAAATGTAGTCAAAGCGTTCGTCATCGCCCATGTAAACCACTGCACGACCGCCTTGCCCAACTACGAGTTCTGCGTTTTCGTGCTTAATGCGTCCCAGCGCGGTTCGCTTAACGGGTATCTGAGAACCATTCATGGGATCAATTTCGACCACCCAACCGAAGCGGTTTTCTTCGTTGGTATAACTAGAGTTAGAAAGATCAAAGCGCGGGTCAAATTTTTCCCAGCCATAGCCAGAACCCTCTTCACTAAAGCCATAGCGCTCTTGTGCTTCTGTAGCTGTCCACGCACCAGTTGCAGCGAAGTACCCGTTGAAGTTCTCTTCACAAGTGAGGTAGGTTCCCCAGGGGGTGTAGCCATTGGCGCAGTTGTTGACCGTACCCAGTGGAGGATTATTCTTAGGTGTTTTCAGCAGTTTACTATTGGCTGCAGGTCCGCTGAAGGTTACTGGTGTGTTGACGTGGATGCGGCGAGCGTTAGAACTGCGAACCGTTTGCCATTTGCCGTTCACCTTTTTGATCTCAACTACTGCAACACCATGAGCGTGTTGAGAAAGGAGTACGTCTTCGAGGCTCTCTGGTGCCTCTTTACCCAGCACATGCTCGTTGCCGCCAAATTCGTGGTTAATTGCAAGCATCCCGTGATCGTTACCGTTGCCGATGGGGAAGAACCACATGCCGTCGTGACCAATTCCCACTTGCTGGTCTTGCTGGGCGGCAGTCGGTCGTGTATTTGGATTCCCGTTGTAGGTTGGACCACCCGGTTGGATCGGGGTACCCCAAGGGATCAGCACATCAAACTGGTAAGCTGATGAAATGCTGGGTACAGGTCCCGTAGCATTGGCGGCAGCAAGGGGTGGGAAGTTGATTAAGCTGCTGCCTTTACCCTGGGCGATCGCCATACCAGAGTCTTGCGCTACAATATTGCTCGTACCCTGAGATGTACCATTATTGACACCCTGAGCAAAAAGTTTGTTACCAGCCATCGCTGCTAGAAAGCCGGTCGCTGATAGCGCAGTTCCACGAGCAATTACATTGCGCCGCGACATTCTGACCCGGAGAACGTCCTCAAAGGAACGATTTCTCGATCTGTTACTGCTTCCGTTATCGTGAATCACCTGTGTTCTCCTCTCAATATTAAACGTGTCATCGGTAAATGCGAACTAAGAATTATCCGGTTTTGAAACTAAAATACGACTAGCACCCCCAACTCAAAACCCAGAGCTTTTCCCTTACGAAAAACTATATTTCTGGACTGATAAAAGATTTGCCAACCATTGGAGTCATGAATCCAAAATCAATCCAATTTATTGAGATATTTCTGGGCTTCCTCTCCCGTCAGATGACCTGAATCGTAAGCTTTATCGATTTGATAGGAGCGAGCAAAATTGTTCCTACCCGCAGACCTAATCGGCTTCGGTACCACCATTTCTGCCTGTTCATGTCGCTTTAGCAGTGCGTACGACGCACTGTACCTGGTCCAGGAACTTACCTGGGGATTTCCTTGCCACTGAGATAGAGAAACTGTTGTTGTCAGAATTGGGATAATTTCACCCTGGTGATGGGCGATCGCCACTACTTGAATGCTCGAAAGGTCAGCATTTTGCGTAAATTGACGATGAATGGCTTCACTAACCATCAATTCTGTCTGTGAGATCAAATCGTTATACACAGGTTGACTATACACAGGCACATTAATAACAACATTTTGAGTTTCTGCATAAGCAGGTTGATACCTCCCACACAGGAACCCAACAATACATATGACTGCTACCAAATGTTGGCAAGTCAATATTTTTTGAACCACACAATTGGGAATCTATTTGTAAATTAATTCAGCAGGGAAAAATCAATCAAAGCTATTATAAGGCTTGTGATTTATGACCTCCTTGCTCACATTACAACGACTTCCTTATGTAAAGATGAAAAGAAGGTTAAATCGGGTTTAATTAAATTTTAGAAAAATGCAAAATTTTTAAATTTATAGCCCGAGATGCTAAGAAAAATTACTTATAAGCAACTTTTGGGTAATTAGTTAAACCACTTAGTTTTAAACGGATTAGGATTGCCTTGCTCAATTGTCTCAATTACTGATAAACCAATGTAAGAAGTGGCAATTAATAACACTAGAGAAAGTAAATAAGCATTGGTGAGCAATCGTAGCGCTGTTTCCATCAAAATGTAGGTAGTCATTGCTTGGTGTTCTCTCTTTCTATGCTGTAGCTGGTGTTACTATACTTCTCCACAATCTGGGGGTTAAATTCCACCGAGAAATCACTCAACTTCAGCTTTGTAACAATATATTACACCTGTAATTGCACGGGGTAACAAAAAAAAGAGACATTTTTAAGCTAAACACTGTTCCACAGTTGCAACGACAGACTGTGATAGCGCCTCTAAGTCATAGCCACCCTCAAGTCCAAAGACAATTTTTCGAGTTATTTGCAAGCAGTAGTTTGTCAAGGTTTTGTAATCTTGAGGTTGCAAATCGATATTTGCTAAAGGATCGGCAGCATTTGCATCATAACCTGCACTCACAATGAATAAGTCAGGTTGGAAGTCAAAGAAGAAAGGAATTACAGCTTGTTCAAATAGCGGTTGATAATCGTAAATCGTACTTCCTGCAAGTACAGGTAGATTTAAGACATTTTTGTAAGCACCTTGTTCGGCGGCGCTACCTGTACCTGGATAGAAAGGAAATTGATGCAAAGAGCAGTAGGCAATTTGGGAATTGTTTTCGACAATTGCTTGCGTGCCATTGCCGTGATGTACATCCCAATCTAAAATGCCAACTTTGTTAATACCTGGTTGTTTGAGTGCGTAGTTAGCAGAAACCGCCGCATTGGAAAATAAACAAAAACCCATACCTTGACTTTTTTCGGCATGATGTCCGGGAGGACGCGCTAATACAAAAGCTGGGTTGTGGGTAGTTAATACGCTATCTACCCCATCTAGCCACGCACTAACCGCGAGTAAAGCCACATCGTAACTATCAGGGGAAACGGGAGTATCGGGATCGAGATAACCGCCGCCGTTGCGAGCTAAATGTTCAATAGTGTTGATATGTGCTGCCGTATGGACTTGGTTTATAGAGGTTATTACTCGTTCATTTACGGGAGTGGGAGACTTCCACTCTAATTGATGGGCAAAATTAGCAGATTTTAGGGCAGAAGCGATCGCAATTAATCTTTCGGGTTTTTCGGGGTGAAATCTACCAGTTTTGTGTTTGAGAAATTCATCGGAGTAGATAATTGGCAGCATAGAAGTGAAAACTTAGGTGCTTTTAACGTTATAGCGCTGGGCAAGGATAAATTCAGCGATCGCTAAGTCTACCGGAGTAGTAATTTTTAAGTTTGTTTCTTCGCCTTCAACTATTTGTACGGGCAATCCGCATCTTTCAAATAAAGCCGCGTCGTCCGTAACTTCCCAACCTTGAGCCAAACCTCGCTCGTGGCATTGTTTTAGTAGCTTGACATCAAAAGCTTGAGGAGTTTGCGCCGCCCACAATTGCCGCCTATCGGGGGTACTTTGAATAAGTCTATTTTCATCTACTACTTTGATTGTGTCTTTGACTGTCACTGCGGCAATTAACCCTGGACAATGAGCGATCGCTGCGGCGCACCGATCGAGTAATTCGGGCGTAGCCAAACACCGAGCGCCATCGTGAATTAATACTTGTTCTGCGGTAGCTGGTAGCGCCTGCAAGCCGTTGTAAACCGATTCTTGACGTGTTGTACCGCCATAGATTATTTTCACTTCTGTAGTCACTGGTAGCTCGGATAGAATTTCTTTGATATATTCCTCATCGCTTGGTTGAGCAATAATCCCGATCCAATCAATACTCCGAGCAGCCTCTGCTGCTATTATTGTCCAGGCAAGTAGAGGCTGAGAGCGTAAGGTTAGTAGTAGTTTGTTGCCCCTAGTTCCCATCCGTCGCCCCATTCCGGCGGCGGGAATTAACAAATACATTTTTCTTTCATAAATAACAACTGCTGACGATTTACATCTATTGTTTCAAATAAGTAGTAGTTCTCCTAAAATGGGGAGCGAGTAATAGTAAAGAAATATTATGCGAATAGTAGCCTTAGTGCCTGGCAAAATTGGCGATCAAATTTTATTTTTTCCTACCCTGGACGATCTAAAAAGAGTTTATCCTGACGCGCAGATAGATGTAGTAGTCGAACCGGGTGCAAAAGCTGCCTATCGAGTATGTAAGTCCGTCCAAAATGCGATCGCTTTTGATTTTAAAGATCGCAATAGCCTAGCAGATTGGGGAAATTTAATTGGGTTGCTGCGCGATCGCGAATACGATATTGCTATTTCTCCTAAACGGCAATCTTTACCTAATTTGTTGCTATGGCTAACAGGGATTCCTACCCGTATTGGCTACAAAGGCAAAGGCTCAATTTTCTTAACTGCTGCCGTAACCCAGAAGTTTCAACAGCCTCCGGCAGCGAAGTATCACGATTTGCTGCAAGGTTTGGGTATAAATTCTCCAGTCCCCGAAATAAATATCAATGTACCTTCCTCTGATATTACTTGGTCAGAAACAGAACAAAAACGCCTAGGTATTGGCGAAAGCGGCTATGTGGCAATTTACGATCATCAATCTCCAAGTAGCGAGTCAACTTATCCAGTAGCTTCTTGGCAGCAAATCGTCCAAAGTTTGCAGGAAAAACAACCAAATTTACCTGTAGTAATAATTAAAGACTCTGATAACGAGTCGTTTGTCAAGTCAATGCTGGGGGCTTTTCCCAATCTGAAAGTAACGTCTCCCGAAGATACAGGCAAATTAGCCGCAACGATCGCCTCTGCCAACTTGCTAGTGTGTACCGATAGCGCGCCGATGTATTTAGCTTTAGCAGTGCAAACTTATACTATTGCTTTACTTGAGACGGAGCCAGAAAACTTTTTGCAAAGCGATCGCTTGGTAGAAGTTACTTCTCCTACAGGCAAAATAGCTGATATTTCTCCCCAAACTGCGATCCAGCGTATTTGGGGATAGTAGGGATGGAAGTAGACGCGATCGCGTCTACTTTTTAGGATTATTCTAGTAGCGCCCAAAGTCGCAAATCGGTAAAATCTGATAATACCAGTTTTGCGCCAATTTGCGCTAGGTTATCTGGCGCGTGGGTGGAGGCAATGCCTACAGTAAAAATGCCTGCATCTACAGCAGAACGAATACCAGAAGGCGAATCTTCAAAGGCAATAGCCCCGCCAGGAGATAAGTCTAGCTGTTCTAAAGCAACCCGATAAGGAGTTGGATCGGGTTTGCCAATGGCGACATCTTCGCCCAACACTACCGTAGCAAAAGTAGTTTCTAATCCTAATACTTCAAGATTAAATTGCGTATTTTTGCGCGGTGCATTTGTTACCAAAGCTAATTTAAGCTCCTGTATTTTTGCCCAAGCAAATTTTCTAACCCTGCTAAAGGTTTTATATTCTTCGCTAAAAGCCGATAATTTGCTTCTTTTTCCTCAATAAAGTCCTCTGATTTGCTAGGAGAAAAATGAGGTAATATCATGTCCGTATAATAGATTATGATAAAGGTAGAGAGTAAAAGTATGACTCATGCCGAAACGGATTGGGGTAGCGGAACATTCAAGTGTTGCCCAACTAGAACAGCTTTATAAACAGGCGAGTGGTGGGGTAGAAAGCCGTAAAGCTCGCCGGTGGAAGCTTCCACCCGGCAGACTTTACGTCAGTATCAAATTATCTGGCTATTAGCACAAGGGAAAAAAACTGAGGAAGTCGAGGAAATAACAGGTTACAGCAGGACATGGATTTATGCCTTAGTTAAAAGATACTGGCGTACGAGGCATTGAAGGATTGGGGGACTTTCGCCACCAAAATAAGGGAGCCTCGCCGCTAATTGACGATGTACAGCAAGCACAGTTATGGCAAGTTCTACAAGGAAAAGCGCCAGACGGAGGACTATGGAATGGTCGCAAAGTTGCAGACTGGCTAACAGCTTTGACTGGGCGACAAATTAGTCGGCAAAGGGGATGGGAAATACTACGCCAGATGACGTTTAGACTACGAGTGCCTTTTGGCCATCTCACACCCAAAGTGACGAAACAGAGCAAATTGCTTGGAAAAAAAACTAGCAACTGAAGTCAGCGAACTCCAAACTACTTATCCCGAAGCAGAAATTCAATTGTGGTGGGTTTGGTGAACATCGCTGAGGTCTCAAGCCAATTTTAAGACGAATTTATGTACCGGAGGGAGAAACCCCTATTGCCAATGTTAATTGGCGATACCAGTGGTTATGGTTGTATGCCTTTGTTCATCCTAGAACTGGTGAAACTAAGGCGTGGATTCTACCGTATGTAAATACAGAATTGTTTAATAAAGTTTTAGCAGATTTTGCCGCTCAATTTAACTTAGGTGCTAACAAACACATTCTGTTAGTTGTGGACAGGGCGGGGTGGCACATCAGTCGTGGTTTAAAGATTCCTTTAGGGCTGCATTTGACCTTTTTACCTCCCTATTCACCAGAACTACAGCCTGCCGAACGATTATGGACTTTAGTTGATGAACCGATTGCTAATCAATCTTTTGAAACCTTAGATGATTTAGAAGCAGTTTTATTTCACCGATGCCAATCTTTGCTTCCACAGCAAGAGTTGATTCGAGGGCTAACAGGTTTTCATTGGTGGACTAAAATTGGAGCCTAGCTGTAAGTTATTTGACGGTCATGATATAACAAGTAGATGCGCCCTGGTCCTACGGGTATAATTTGGTTGGGATTAAGCTGTGGTAAGCCTTAATCAAACATTTGTAAACTGGGTAGCCGTCAGTGATGTAAAGAAAGCATTCCCAGCCGCGTAAAATTAACCATAACTGCCAAAAGGTCGCGGCACTACGAGCTCCTAAAACCAAAGCTAAGATTC
>NZ_JBYCCV010000056.1:0-25472 GCF_057473825.1 Aliterella sp. E5.1 | reverse complement strand
TTACTTCAATTGGATTTGGCAGCATAGTCGGTTCAAGTCCACTGCCGCACAACGAGCAGGATTAACCTCTCGACCATGGACTTGGAATGATATCGTGACCTATCCCACAATAATCTGACGCACTACCTTTTAAAGTGTGAGGAGAAGCCGTCTGCTTTTTTAGTAAAGCTCAAAAGTAAGTGCGAAGAATGAAGGATTAGAGTTGTATTAAATTTCTCTACCTTCATCTTCCAGCCTACCTGGTTCTACAAACTACACAGCGATTAAAACGCCCCAACTCTGGCAACTAAGACATATATTGTTTTTAAGATTACAAATACGTCATACAAAGGATGCCATTGACTTTGATAGCGCAAATCTAGGTTAACAATTTCTTCAAAATCTTTAATGCTAGAACGACCGCTTACTTGCCATTCGCCAGTTAAACCGGGCTTTACTTTCAAACGCTTCCAGTGGCGATCGTTGTACAGAGCAACTTCATCGCCCGTAGGTGGGCGGGTTCCTACTAAGCTCATTTCGCCTACCAAGACATTCCAAAACTGAGGAAGTTCGTCTAGGCTAGTGCTGCGGAGAAGGCGACCTACTCGCGTAACGCGCGGGTCTTTTTTATTTTTGAAGATCAAACCTGAAGCTTCATTTTCTACTTGGTCTTTTAGGGCATCAGCATTTACGACCATAGAGCGGAACTTGCGAATTTTGAACGTGCGCCCTTGAAGTCCGTAGCGCTCTTGACTATACATTACTGGACCTGGGCTATCTAGCTTGATAGCGATCGCCACTGGAACGTATACTAGCGCTAGAATTGATATCCCAACCAAACTACCGATAATGTCCAAAAAGCGTTTAAACACTGATGTTGCCGATCGGTGTGCAGAGATTTGTTGTTCCGCCGATTTGGATAATGTCTCGTTGAATGCGGTGGGGAACGGTGCTTGATACATCGTCATAACTGACCTGCAATAAAGGAACCGTAGAATTACGTAAGGTTACTCTGAATATAAACTCTCATCGGAGGAGACGGATAGGGTTTTGACCTAGCCTTGCAGAATCTTCACTAAGATTACTGGGATCTTTCGGTTTTGTAAAGCTTATGTAAAGAGATTTCTTCAGAACTTACACTTAGGTAGCTTAGACAACTAAAAATTTTAGGTAAATATATCGAGGTACGTAGGCGACCTCGTAAATTGTCTAAGGTTTGCCAGTTTGGATTAAAAACATCTAAAAGTTAGACACTCAAATTACAAATCAGCAGAGGTTCAGCTTGAATTGGTTAATATCTTAGACTATGTGTTCAAAAATTATGGTATTTCAAATTACTATTTCCTCTCGCTAAGGCTAAGGTCTAAATTATGAATTTACCTAATTGGATTACCTTATCTCGGCTCCTTGCTTTGCCAATTTTACTTTATTGCCTGGGATCGCCGACCGTAGAAACTCGCATTTTTAGCATGATAATTTTTTTGATTGCGGCGGCAACAGATTGGCTGGATGGTTACTTGGCAAGAAAATTAAACCAGGTGACTGAGCTAGGTAAATTTCTCGATCCGTTAGTAGATAAATTACTTGTACTTAGCCCATTATTAGCCTTAATCCAATTGGGAGAAGTGCCAGCTTGGGGCGTGTTTTTAATCTTGGCACGAGAATTGAGCATTGCTGGATGGCGCATTACCCCAGGTTTGACCGGAGCTACTGCCGTTGTGGGAGCGAATGTTTGGGGTAAGCTCAAAACTACCAGTCAAATAGCTGCGATCGCTCTATTGATTGCACCATTGCCAGAAAACTGGGCAATTGTTGCCCAAGTTACTTTTTGGTTTTCTGTTGCTATGACTTTGATTTCTGGGTTGATTTACGTACTACCGCCTAGGGCGCGATCGCAGGCAAATTGATACCTAGGACGTAGATGATACGTCCTAGCAAGTTATCAAGCTAATATTTGCTCATCTACAGAAAAATCCACCTCTGCTCGTTCTTTGCCAGTAGCGAGATAATCATTGTGAAAAGAATCTTTTAATCCAGAAACTAAGTCGTATTTTGGTCGCCAATTTAATTCGCGAGTAGCCTTATCTATCGCAGCGAAGAAATGCTGATTACGGAAAGGAAAAGCCTTGCGCTTGCCAAAATCAAAGTTTTTTGGGTCATAGTGGACAATTTGGACTTTTTCTGGCGATTTTCCTACAGCTACGGCGCAAGCACGAGCTAAATTATCGAAAGTAACATAGCGATCGCCTGAAACATTGTAAATTTGCCCAATCGCGCGATCACAGCCCAATACTTGAGCCATAGCAGCAGCTAAGTCTGCCACATGACCGAGTTGAGTAATGTATAAACCATTACCAGGAATGGGAATGGGGCGATCGCGCACTAGACGGTCAAAAAACCAACTTTCCAGCTGATTGTAATTTTGCGGACCGTAAATATAGGTAGGGCGAATAGACGTAAAAGGAATACCAAGCTTACTCAAATAAGCCTCGGTTTCGTGCTTGCCTTTGTGACGACTTTTTGGATCTACCCCATCCCCCTCCTTGTGGGGTAATTCCATTGCTGGTAGATACACACCTGCCGAACTCATATAAACAAAATGCCGTACCTTGCCAGCAAATAGTTCAGCTAAAGGTTGAGTGTCAGACTGTTCTCGACCATTGTTGTCAAAAATGGCATCAAAATGTTGGGAAGATAGCTTTTGAGTAAGATCGTCGGCTACAGAGCGATCGCCAATAATTTGTTCTATGCCTGCAACTGGGGCGGGATGATTGCCACGATTGAACAATACTACTTCATGACCTTGAGCTACTAAAAGCTTGGTCAGGGACACGCCAATAAATCGAGTACCGCCAATAATTAAAATTCGCATATACAATAAAATCCTAAATGCCAAGATCGAGGGTATCAGTTTAAGGCGATCGCATTCAAAAACCAGTTTAATAGATACGCACTCAACCTAACGTTTACTCTAGTGAAATATGCCCTCGTTCATGAATGGTTGACACCCAAAGCTACGGGTGGCTCTGAACTTGTAGTTCAGGCGATTCTTCATAGCCTTGAGGCTGACTTGTATGCCTTAATTGATTTTGAATCAACTAATCCCGAAAGTTATTTGTTTGGGCGTTCAATTGGCACAACGTTTCTCCAGCACTTTCCTGGTAGTCAAAACGGAGTACAAAAATACTTACCATTATTGCCGTTCGCAATTGAACAGCTAGACTTGCAAAGTTATGACATTATTCTCTCCTCCGCCCACACCGTTGCTAAAGGCATCCTCACTAGCCCTACCCAAATGCACGTTTGCTACTGTCATACTCCCATGCGCTTTGCTTGGGAATTAACTTTTGACTATCTCCGTAGCAGCAAAATGGGGCAAGGTGTGCCAGGATTTTTTACTAGGTATTTGCTACATCGACTGCGTCAATGGGATGTAATTACAGCTAATCGAGTAGATTACTTTATTGCTAACTCTCAGCACACCGCGCGGCGGATTTGGCGCTGCTACCGCCGTCCAGCAGCAGTAATTTACCCACCAGTAAATATTGAGCGTTTTCCGTTTTTGAGCGCCAAACAAGATTTTTACGTTACTGTTTCGAGATTAGTAAGTTACAAACAAGTAGCTTTGATAGTCAGAGCTTTCAATCAGCTACAGTGCCCATTAGTTGTAATTGGTGAAGGAGCAGAACTTGAAACGATCCGAAAATTAGCTCAACCAAATATCCAGATTTTAGGAGCGCAACCCAACGAAGTAGTAGAAAAATATATGTCTCAAGCAAAAGCATTTATTTACGCAGCCTATGAAGACTTTGGTATCGCTGTAGTTGAGGCGCAAGCTTGTGGAACGCCAGTAATTGCTTATGGCGCTGGCGGCGCGTTAGAAACCGTCGTAGATATCTTTCAACACCCAAAAAATGGTACGGGTTTATTTTTTGGGGCGCAAACCGTAACCGCCTTAGTAGAAGCCGTAGAGACCTTTGAGGAGCGTGCCAAAAGTTTTAATGCTGAGACAATCTACGCTCATGCTAGTCAGTTTGCACCTACAATTTTCCAAAAGCGCTATCTAGATTTTGTCGAAAATTCTTGGCAGCAATTTAGTCTTGAGAGGCATAGAGGTTAATTCTAGATATTTTTATTTGAGGTAAAAATTAAACCTATGGGTTATGCCCTCTGCTCTGAATTTGAAGAAAGGAGGTAGAAATCAATTTTTACCTAGGCGTTCCTCGTTTTCTAGCTCCAGTAAAGACTATTTTTTTAAGGTTATCCACGATGATTTAGATTGAATTGCTTTATTTATGGTCATCTGGCTTTAAGATCGGGACTATGTGTGGTGTGGATTGTGTTAAGGAGTATGATGACTGCCCATTCACTCCTCTTTGGCAAGCGATTAAGGGCGTTCGTAAAAGGCGATCGCGGTTCAGTTCAACAGGGTAGCAAGTGGAACTTTAGAGCAGCTTCTATAGTTCGCGTAGCTACTAGCGGAGTAGAGTCGAAAACTGGATCGCTGCTTTCAGGACGGAGATTGTTTAAAAATCTTTACCTGTTATTGCGCTTAAACCGAGAGTTTACCAAGCGACTATTCGATATTGTATTTTCACTTTTGGTTTTGATTGTATTTTCCCCATTGTACTTACTGCTAATTTCTGTGATTGCTGTAAGTTCAAAAGGTCCAGTTTTTTATCTACAAAAACGAGTTGGTAAAAATTATCAGCTTTTTACTTGCATCAAGTTTCGCACTATGGTTAGTAATGCAGATGAAGTGTTGTTAGATTTAATGGATTCTCCGATACTGCGACGGGAGTTTGAAAACAACTTCAAGCTAAAAGAAGACCCACGCATTACTAAAATTGGTAGATTTTTAAGATTGACTAGCCTTGATGAGTTTCCGCAGTTTTGGAATGTCCTAAAAGGAGATATGAGCGTAGTAGGACCGCGCCCTTTAGTAATAGAAGAACTGCATAAGTATGGTTGCTATATTGACCAGGTTTTAACAATAAAGCCTGGTATAACTGGGTTATGGCAAGTATCGGGACGTAATGACATTCCCTACAGCCGCCGTATTCAAATCGACCTTTACTATGCCAAAAATCATAGCTTTTGGTTGGATATATGGATAATTATTAAAACAATTGGAGTTGTAGTTGTCCCCAAAAATAATGGTGCTTACTAACCCAATATTGCTGTGGAGGTTCGATTCTCTAAAATACAGATCGAACCTTACTTAATTAATAAAAAACTATTGTCTAATTAGCAAGTCGAAATTGGTAATTTTCAAAAGCAATTTCTAGAAGCTAAGTTTACTATTGCTTAGCTATAAAATAATTTTTATTCAACCTCAAAAGAAGTTTTTTAAGAGTAATAGTAAATATAAATTATGTTGGTCAAGCAAGCGAACGAACATATTTAATACCAATTATTGGAAAAATCTCATTCATCTGTTAACTTGTAGCAGATGAGTATTTATTTGAAACGAGCCAAAAGGCATAAATAGTTATGAGCAAAAGCAAGCGAGCGCTGATTACAGGAATTACTGGGCAAGATGGTTCTTATTTGGCTGAACTTTTACTAGAGAAAGGCTATGAAGTTCACGGAATTATTCGCCGCACTTCAACATTTAATACCGATCGCATCGATCATATGTACGAAGATCCTCATAAAGAGGGCGCGCGGTTATTTTTACACTACGGCGACTTAACCGACGGCACGACTTTAAGAAGAATTTTAGAAGAAGTTAAACCTACAGAAATTTATAACTTAGGCGCTCAGTCTCACGTCCGAGTCAGCTTTGATTCGCCAGAATATACCGTAGATGCCGTGGGCATGGGAACGCTGCGTTTATTGGAAGCAATCAGGGATTATCAACAGCGTACGGGTATTGAAGTCCGGTTTTATCAAGCAGGTTCTTCAGAGATGTATGGTTTGGTTCAAGAAGTCCCACAAAAAGAAACTACACCCTTTTATCCCCGCAGCCCTTACGCCTGCGCCAAAGTTTATGCCCACTGGCAAACCATAAATTATCGAGAATCTTACGATTTATTTGCCTGTAACGGTATTTTATTTAACCACGAATCTCCCCGCAGAGGCGAAACCTTTGTCACGCGCAAAATTACTAGAGCGATCGCTCGAATTGTAACGGGAAAGCAGAAAAAAACTTACCTAGGCAACCTCGACGCTAAACGCGATTGGGGTTATGCCAAAGACTATGTTAAAGCAATGTGGTTGATGTTGCAGCAAGACCAACCCGATGACTATGTAATTGCTACAGGGGAAACCCATAGCGTTCAAGAATTTCTCGATCTAGCTTTTAGTTACGTCAATCTTGATTGGCACGAATACGTTGAATTTGACGAGCGCTACTTGCGACCTGCGGAAGTAGAACTATTAATTGGCGATCCGAGTAAAGCAAAGCAAAAATTAGGCTGGGAACCTACTGTTACTTTCAAGCAATTAGTCGCAATCATGGTAGAAGCAGATTTGCAAGCTTTGGGTCATGTTTCAGCCAATAGTAACGGAATTCAAGCCCTTGGAGATATAGCGACAACTCGGCAACAGGTCGGCAACCAATTTTAATTTATATAGAAGCAATAAAATCATGACCGTTTTAGATTTAAAAGACAAACGGATTCTTGTTACTGGTGGGGCTGGATTTTTGGGTCGCCAAGTAGTTGCTCAACTGGGCGTTGCTGGGGCAGACAAAAATAAAATTACGGTAGCTAGATCCCACGATAGCGACTTGCGCGTTTTAGAAAACTGTCAGCGCGTCGTTGACCATCAAGACGTTGTAGTTCACCTAGCGGCTCACGTCGGCGGTATTGGTTTAAATCAAGTTAAGCCTGGTGAATTATTTTACGACAACTTAATTATGGGCGCGCAATTAATTCACTGTGCCTATCAAGCAGGAATTGAGAAGTTTGTTTGTGTAGGTACAATCTGCGCTTATCCAAAATTTACTCCTGTACCCTTCAAAGAAGACGATCTCTGGAATGGCTACCCAGAGGAAACTAACGCTCCTTACGGAGTCGCTAAAAAAGCTCTGCTGGTTCAACTCCAGGCTTATCGGCAGCAGTACAACTTTAATGGCATTTATCTATTGCCTGTAAATTTGTACGGACCGGAAGATAATTTTAATCCTGATAGTTCTCATGTAATTCCAGCCCTAATTCGTAAAGTTCACGAGGCACAGCAACGGGGAGATAAACAACTTCCCGTTTGGGGTGATGGCAGCCCTACTCGTGAATTTCTTTACTCGGAAGATGCGGCGCGAGGAATTGTCATGGCGGCAGTTGCCTATAATGAGGCGGAACCTGTCAATTTGGGAACGGGTTACGAGATTTCTATCCGTGACTTAATTAGTCTAATTTGCGAACTGATGGAGTTTGAGGGAGAAATTGTTTATCAAACTGACAAGCCCAACGGTCAACCGCGTCGTTGTTTGGATACCGAAAGAGCGAAACAGGCTTTTAACTTTACGGCTCAAGTAGATTTTAAGCAAGGGCTAAGTAATACGATCGCTTGGTATCGCCAGCACTCAACTTAAAAACTGTAGAGGTGCGTTTTATTGACGTACTTCTACGACCAGCTACGGTAAAGCATTATTACTATTAATCCCTCCTTAAGTAAAAATCAATTAAGACGATTACTTTTACAACACCGTCAACAGCTTTCGCCGTCTCAATGGCAGGAAAAAAGTAATCTTATTTGTGACTTGTTGCAGTCCTTAGCTCTTTTTGATAAAGCTAAAACTATTGGTGCTTATTTCAGTTTTCGGCGGGAACCAGACTTAAGTTGTTTGTTTACTATCGAACGTACTTGGGGATTTTCTCGCTGCGTAGATAAATCGTTAATTTGGCATAGCTGGGCATTAAACCAACCGCTACAAGCTAACTCTTATGGCATTTTGGAACCGCTACCCGTGGCACCCCTTTTACGACCGGAAGATGTAGACTTAATTATTGTTCCAGCCGTTGCTTGTGACGAGCAAGGCTATCGTTTAGGCTATGGGGGTGGCTATTACGATCGCACTCTTAGTTCGCCCTTATGGGCAGATAAACCTACGATAGGAGTTGTATTTGATTTTGCCTTTTTACCCCAATTACCAATTAACTCTTGGGATCGAAAACTGAGGTGTATTTGCACAGAAAAAAAAATTATTATGCTGAACTAATTTAATTTAAGCCGCGCAAAGGACAATTGTCCTTTGCGCTCCAACTACCTACCTTTAGCAAGCATTTAGTCAGACAAATACAATTACTATAATATGGCATTCAAAGTATATAAGTCAAGAATTTTGGGAAAATTAACTAACGTTTATTTGCTTAAAATTAAGAGCTAGAAAATAAGTTTTGCTACTAAGAGTTAAAAATAGTTTTTATTAATAGGTAGGAGAAGGAATGGCAGCAAAAAACACAAATTTTCAATATAAACAATGGCAAGCAAACGCTATCACTTATGGATTGTTAGGAGCGATCGCTTTATTAATGCTATTTCCGTTGCTATGGCTTGTGAGTACATCGTTAAAGTCGCCCACGGAAGATATATTTCAATTTCCACCGCAGTTGTTGCCTAGTCAGCCGACATTGAATAACTATGTCCGAGTTTGGCAAACTAATCCTTTCGGAACGTACTTATTTAACAGCAGCGTGATCGCCATTCTGAGTGTAGGATTAAATTTACTATTTTGCGCTTTAGCCGCTTACCCCCTGGCAAGGTTAAATTTTAAAGGCAAAGAAGTAATTTTTAGCTTGATTATTTCCACGATTATGATTCCGTTTCAAATTGTGATGATTCCGTTGTACATACTCACCGTACAGCTAGAGCTTAGAAATACTTATATTGGGATTATTTTTCCAGCGATCGCTTCTGCCTTCGGTATATTTTTACTGCGACAAGCTTTTGCGGCAGTTCCCAAAGAAATGGAAGAAGCAGCAAGAATAGATGGTTGCTCAGAATTAGGCTTATGGTGGCATATTATGCTGCCAGCCATTCGTCCTGCTCTGATGACTTTGGCAATTTTTGTATTTATTGGCTCTTGGAGCGATTTTTTGTGGCCCCTAATAGTTATAGAAAGTCCCCAGTTGTACACTTTGCCCTTGGGCGTAAACAAATTAGCCGGGACGTTTTCTTTAGATTGGCGACTAATTGCGGCAGGATCGGTGATTTCTGTTGCCCCTGTCTTGGGACTATTTTTATTTTTACAGCGCTATATTGTGCCAACGGAAGCTGGTAGCGGAGTCAAAGGATAAGAAAATTAGCTATTTGGGGGACGCAAATCCCGATCTTTTAGGCGATTATTCTGAAATGTTGCTCGTTTTAGTGCAAAGTGTAACGGAATGCAAAGTATAATTAAACCCAGAAACATTAATAATCCTCACAAATAAAAAAATATATATGCGAGTAGCGATCGCCGGGGCGGGTCTAGCAGGGCTGTCTTGTGCCAAATATCTTACAGACGCAGGTCACACGCCAATAGTCTTGGAAAGCCGGGACGTACTGGGCGGTAAAGTGGCAGCATGGAAAGATGCAGACGGCGACTGGTACGAAACCGGGCTGCACATTTTCTTTGGGGCTTACCCAAATATGTTGCAATTATTTAAAGAACTCGACATAGAAGATCGGTTGCAGTGGAAAGAACACTCAATGATTTTCAATCAGCCAGATGCACCAGGCACTTATAGCCGTTTTGATTTTCCCGATTTGCCTGCACCGATCAATGGGATAGCAGCAATCTTAGGCAACAACGATATGCTGACGTGGAACGAAAAAATCCGCTTTGGTATTGGGTTAGTTCCAGCAATGATTCAAGGGCAAAAATACGTTGAGGCAATGGACAAGTATTCTTGGACAGAGTGGTTGCAAAAGCACAATATTCCCGAAAGAGTAAATAAAGAAGTATTTATTGCCATGAGCAAATCGCTTAATTTCATCGGACCAGATGAAATTTCGGCAACGATTTTGCTAACAGCTCTCAATCGCTTCCTCCAAGAAAAAAATGGCTCAAAAATGGCGTTTTTGGATGGTTCGCCCACAGAAAGACTGTGCCAACCCCTTGTAGACCATATTACCAATGGCGGCGGCGAAGTCCGATTAAACGCACCGCTCAAAGAGATTATGCTCAACCCCGATGGCTCCGTTAAAGGCTTTTTGTTACGGGGAGGGAAGGGAGCCGCCGAAGAAGTTTTGACAGCAGACTTGTACGTTTCAGCAATACCTGTAGATCCGCTAAAACTACTGCTCCCAGAGCCTTGGCGACAGATAGAGTATTTTCAAAAACTGGACGGATTAGAAGGCGTACCCGTAATTAACGTACATATGTGGTTTGACCGCAAGCTAACGGACATCGATCACTTATTATTTTCGCGATCGCCTTTACTTAACGTCTACGCTGATATGAGCAATACTTGCCGCGAGTACGCCAACCCCAATAAGTCGATGTTGGAGTTAGTTCTAGCTCCTGCCAAAGATTGGATTAGCAAGTCTGACGAAGAAATTATTGCCGCGACTACAAGCGAACTTGCTAAATTATTTCCCGATCATTTTAGCGGCGACGACCAAGCAAGACTGCTGAAATATCACGTAGTCAAAACCCCACGCTCAGTTTATAAAGCAACTCCCGGTCGTCAACAGTATCGCCCTTCTCAAACAAGCCCGATTAAAAATTTCTTCTTAACGGGAGACTACACCATGCAACGCTACTTAGCGAGTATGGAAGGAGCCGTATTTTCTGGTAAGCTAACAGCGCAGGCGATCGCCTCTGCACTACTTGAAACAACTTTGTCCGAACCATTGCAAACGCCACTCCAGACTGCAACGAATGCTGCAACTGCCTGAATCCCCGTGCATGAGGAAATTAGTCTCTGTAGAGGATGCCTACGAACTTTGCCGCCAAATTACGGCAAAGTATTCCAAAACTTTTTACCTCGGCACGCTGCTAATGAACGAGCAGAAGCGCCGAGCTATTTGGGCAATATATGTTTGGTGTCGCCGGACAGACGAATTAGTTGACGGACCGGCGGCAGAATTTACCACTCCGGAAACTCTGGAATTATGGGAAAAACAGTTAGAATCGCTGTTTGCTCTCCAGCCAATTGAAGACCCAGATGTGGCTCTAGTCGATGCTATTCAACGCTTCGGGCTAGATATTCAACCGTTTCGAGATATGATTGCAGGACAGCAAATGGATCTGTATCGCAGTCGTTACGAAACCTTTGAAGAATTAAACTTGTACTGTTATCGGGTCGCCGGGACAGTGGGTTTAATGTCAACAACAGTAATGGGGATAGATAATTACCGCAATACTGCTGCTTGGAGCCAGCAACAGATCCACGACCCAACTTCTGAGGCGGTTACTTTAGGAATTGCCAATCAACTGACAAATATTTTGCGCGATGTGGGCGAAGATGCTAGGCGGGGACGAATTTATTTGCCTCTGGCAGAATTAGCAAGCTTTGACTATACAGAGCAAGATTTGTTTAAAGGTGTAATTGACGAGCGGTGGCGAGAACTAATGCGCTTTCAAATTCGCCGCACCCAGGAATATTATCGTCAAGCAGAAAAAGGAATTGGCTACCTAGCACCCGACGCACGCTGGCCAGTGCTTGCCTCTTTGATGCTTTACAGTCAAATTTTGCTAGAAATTGAACGCAACGATTACGATGTATTCAAAAAGCGGGCTTACGTGTCAGGATTGAAAAAGATGCGTTATTTGCCTGTAGCTTGGTTGCGCAGTCAAGTAATTTGAGCGCCTATATGGCAACGGAAATTCTAGCAACTTTGATTTTTAGACTTGCATATTGTCATCAGGTCTGATATGCTAGTCATTGCCTCATTAGTGGAGAGGTGGCTGAGTGGTCGAAAGCGACAGATTGCTAATCTGTTGTACGGCAGGTAACTCCGTACCGAGGGTTCGAATCCCTCCTTCTCCGTTTTACGAACAATGTTTTGGCTCTTTTGCTCTAAAATCAAATTCATTTACAAATTGTGAAATGAATCGAGTTTATAGCAGTGAAGGAGTCAATTATTTCTATGATTAATAAATTTGCGATCGCTTTAGCCGTAGCAAGTGGACTAATAGCAACAGGTTGTCAACCTACAACTCCCAGTGGAGACAGCACTAACTCCGCTCCAGCAACTAATAATGATGGGCTAAAAATTGGCTCTCTACTGCCACTAACGGGCGACTTAGCCACTATCGGACAGCAAATGGCAGGAGCTGTACCTCTACTGGTAGAGCAAGTCAATGCTTGTGGTGGGGTAAATGGGCAAAACGTTACTTTAATTTCCCAAGACGATCAAACTGACCCCGTAGCTGGCACTACTGCGATGACCAAGCTTGCCGAAGTCGATCGGGTGGCAGGTGTAGTCGGTTCTTACGCTAGTAGCGTTTCTGGTGCAGCAATTGGCGTAGCAGCACGCAATAAAGTTGTCTTAGTCTCTCCGGGCAGCACTAGCCCTGTATTCACCGAACGAGCCAAAAAAGGTGAATTTAACGGATATTGGGCGCGGACTGCACCCCCAGATACTTATCAAGCTTTAGCTTTAGCGCAATTAGCAAAGGAAAAAGGTTTTAAGCGAGTTTCTACAGTAGTCATTAATAATGACTATGGCGTTGGATTTGAAAGAGCTTTTGTCAGTGCCTTTAAAAAACTAGGTGGCACGATAGTGAACGAAGCCAAACCCACTCGTTACGATCCTAAAGCAACTACTTTTGACACCGAAGCGGCGGCAGCTTTTGCTAACAAACCTGATGCAGTAATTGCTGTACTTTACGAAGAAACCGGGAGCTTGCTACTCAAGTCTGCTTACCAGCAAGGAGTAAGCCAAGGAATACAAGTTATGCTCACTGATGGCGTAAAATCTGTAGGTTTTCCGGCAAAAGTTGGCAAATCTAGCGATGGAAAATTTATAGTTAGCGGCGCACTAGGAACCGTACCCGGTGCTGATGGTAAAGCTTTACAAGCACTTAATACGCTTTGGCAAGCTAAAAAAAACCAACCACCCGGAGAGTACGTACCCCACTCTTGGGATGCGGCGGCTCTATTGACCTTAGCGGCTGAAGCTGCGAAAGCGAATACAGGAGCAGGTATTCAAAGCAAGATTCGTGAAGTTGCTAATGCTCCCGGAACCGAAGTATCTGATGTTTGTGAAGGGTTGAAGTTGTTGAAATCTGGTCAAGATATTAATTATCAGGGAGCTAGTGGTAATGTAGATATCGATGAAAACGGTGACGTATTGGGAGTTTACGATGTCTGGACTGTAACTGACGATGGCAAGCTCTCTGTTACAAGTCAAGTTAGTCCGCAATAATTGTCTAGATCTCTTATAAGAGCTAAAAATGCTTGACTTACCCTTTTAGTCAACCTGGGGTTCAAACCCCAGGCTGATAGCTAAAGTCACTAGCAAAGGACAGATAAATCTTTTAAAGTCCAAATCCGCCAAAGTTATAACCAATTCCCACCGATAGTCCAATATCGGTTTCGTCAGCAATGCCAACATTAAGGGCAGCATTCGCCGTAAACTGACTGCTTACAGGAATATCTACGCCGCCAGTTAGTAATAAACCAATGTCATCACCTTCACCAGTAGCGATCGTTACGCCACCACCAATGTAAGGTGCTATCCGTAAAGCTTCTTGTAAAGCCTCTGCACGGCGAATAGAAAACTCGTAAGTTAGGGGCAGAAGGAATATCGCATCATCACCTAAAACTACGCCGGGACGAAGTGCCAAAGCACGTGTCAGTCCAATTTTACTAATAATCATAAAATTTCCATCACCAAGCGCCGTATTGCCACTCAAGCCAACATTGGCTCCTATCCCCACATAACTAGATCCACCACGGGTTCTACTACCTGGATCGATCGGGAGTTGAGCGACTTCCGGCGAGTTAGTTTGAACTACAGATTGGTCAATAACAGGCGACGCGCTCAAAACACTAGCATTGGTAGTAGTTGTCCCTGGAAACGGTGTATTAATTGCCTTTTGCGCTCCAGGATTGATACTATCTAAACCCTCTGGGTGAGCAACAATAGTTTCAGAGATTGGTTGAGGAGTGTCTATTACTGCGGCAAAATTAGCGGGTTCAGCGACAGTTGTTTCCTGTCGGGAAGCAGCTAAAAAAGCCTCCGCAGGAATTGGCGTACTGCTAACAGAAAACTGAGCTATTTCACTTGGTAGCTGGGCTGATGCTTCTAAACTATTGTTTATAGTTTGAGATTGAACTGTAGATAAGCTTGTGCTGACAATAGCAATGCCCGCAGCAAGTGGCATTGCAACTAATAAATTCAACCCAAATTTTCCCTTGGCAACCATATTTTTTCCTCACACACTTTTACTAAAAACCTAACATAGCCAATAGGTTTGTTAATCGCTAGAAAGGCAGATATTCAGGATGGAGTGGAGGAATTAAAAGCTATCGACTCTTATAAAACTGCTAACAACTTTAAACAGCTTAAATCGGCAAAAAAAGAAATTTTTTGCTTAGATTAAAGCCACTATCTAAGTTTGCTCGATGTTTGTGCTGGACTCAACCCGCCGATTGGAGTGCCATCTGCATAAATATTTTTTGCGAGTTAGTTTGAGGATAAGCCGCCGCATCTTCTGCGCTTAAAGTATTGCCACGCTTTTTATAACTGCCATCAGACTGCAATTCCCAAGCTTGACAGTTATCCGCCAAGGAAATGCCAAGGATTTCCTCTAACTCTTTAGCTAAATTTGGATCTTGGACGGGCGTAATTGCTTCTACTCGGCGGTCTAAATTTCGCGACATCCAATCGGCGCTACCAATATAAATTTCTTCCTTACCTTGATTGTGGAAATAATAAATGCGGGAGTGTTCTAAAAAGCGCCCAACTATACTAATAACCCGGATATTTTCACTAATTCCCGGAGCTTGAGGACGCAAAGAACACATACCGCGCACGATTAAGTCAATTTGCACCCCAGCGCGAGAAGCTTCGTAAAGTGTAGCGATAATTTGCGGATCGACAAGAGAGTTCATTTTGGCAACAATCCGTCCTGGAATATTAGTGGTTTGGGTCTGCTCCATTTCTCGGCGAATTAAAGCAACAGTGCGATCGCGCATATTCACTGGCGCAACCAATAATTGGCGATAAGAACGTTGCCTGGAGTAACCTGTAAGGTAATTAAATAAATCCGTCAAATCCGCCGCCAAATCTTCCCGGCAGGTAAATAAGCCCAAATCTGTATATAGTCTCGCCGTTTTGGGGTTGTAGTTACCCGTACCGATATGAGCGTAACGACGAATGCGATCGCCTTCTTGGCGTACTACCATTACTATTTTAGAGTGGGTTTTGAGTCCGGTTAGTCCGTAAACTACATGAACTCCCGCACTTTCCAACCGCCGCGCCCAATAAATATTATTTTCTTCATCAAACCGGGCTTTTAATTCTACAAGTACCGCCACTTGCTTGCCATTTTCCGCCGCCGCAATTAAAGCATTGACAATAGGTGAATCGCCCGAAGTACGGTACAACGTCATTTTAATTGCCAGCACATCTGGGTCGCGGGAGGCATCATTAATAAACCGTAGTACGGTAGAAGAAAAAGAATGATAAGGATGATGTACCAACAAATCTTGTTCGCGGATAGCAGCAAAAAAGTCAGTATCAGATTCTGCGACCGGGGAATTAAAAGATCCTAATCTTTGCAAGCGCGGCGGCAATACGGACTTCCAGGGCGTATCTTTAAGTTCTGGCATTGGCAGCGCTAAAAAGGACATTAAACTCCCCAAGCCCAGCAAACCATCAGTTTCATAAACATCGCTCTCTCCCACCTCTAGTTCTCGCATCAGCCGACGGCGGACGGATTCGGGAGTTTGGGCTTGAATTTCCAAACGGACTGTAGACCCACCTACACGCCGCTTGCGGAGTTCTTGCTCGATAGCTTCTAGGAGATCGTCCGCTTCATCTTCCTCTAAATCCAACCCACTATCGCGGGTAATGCGGAACGGATAGTATTCTTGAATATTCATGCCCGGAAATAGCGATTCAAGATTGTGAGCGATCGCTTGCTCTAAAGGTACGCCCGCCCACTTTGCTGGTTGTCCTTTGGGCGTAAAGCTAAGTTCTTCTGGTAAGGGCAAAAATCGTGGTAATACTCTAGGTACTTTTACCCTAGCAAATAATTCCTCATCGGTTTCTGGGTTTTTGACAACTACTGCTAAATTCAAGCTGAGATTGGAAATGTGAGGAAAGGGATGTCCTGGATCTACAGCCAAGGGCGTTAAGACTGGAAAAATCTGCTGCTCGAAATAGGTTTGTAAGTAGCTACGCTGTTCTTGGTTGAGGTCTATATAGTCGAGAATATGAATACTTGCACTGGTTAATAGCGGTCTAACTACTTTTTCAAAATATTGGTGTTGTTTGGCAACTAAAGGGCGGAGGCGTTGACTGATAGCTTCTAACTGTTCTTGAGCGGTTGATCCATCAGGGCTTAATTTGCTTACTTTTGCTTCTACCTGCTGCTTCAAAGCAGCTACACGCACCATAAAAAATTCGTCTAAGTTTGAGCTAAAGATTGCCAAAAACTTCAATCGTTCTAGTAAAGGTGAGTTTTTATTACAAGCTTCCTGGAGTACCCGATGATTAAACTCTAACCAACTTAATTCGCGGTTAAAGTAATATTGCGGATCGTTGAGATTAATTTCCGTAGGAGTTTTTTTGGCTCTAGGCATAGTTTTATTTGCTTGTAAGACGATAAATAATATGACGATTGGGAGTTTAACTAATTATCTAAGTTTGGCGTACCAAATTCTGCTGCCTCGATTCCTATCCACCACTGTCCTAAATTCATCAAGTCTTGGTGAATATCTGCAAGCTTTTGCGCATATTCATCTACCGAAATATTTGCTCTTGTCTCTTGAAGTTTTTTTAAACGTAATTGCACCAAGAGCCAAGGCTTAGAAATACTGTCTGTTGCTTCTATATACTGCGCTAATTCTTCACTATTCATGAAACCCCCTTTGTTAAGACTTGAAACACGATTTGAGGATGATAAAGTGCCAGAGGAGACTTGAGTAAATGAGCTACTTCCATCAGTAGAGCATTCATATTTGGATCGGAATTTGTCAGTTTTAGCAGCTTATCGGTATAAGCCTGGATAAATCCACCGGATTTTAGCGGTTTGTCTCCTCCTTGAGTAGTTGCAAAACGCAAATCTTGCCCCGTTGCTAACATCCAAGAAAGAGAATTGCTTTTAGCTAACTTTTTTTGAAACCGCGCTGGTGTGAAGTCGCCCAAAAATTGGTTTTGATTTAGCCAGTCTCGCAAAATTGTTACAGAAATCGCACTAACGGTCATTCCTTGTCCGTAAACAGGACATAAAGCACAAACCGCATCACCCAAGCAGACAAAGCCTGGAGGTAACTTTATTTTTTCATAATGGCGCAATCTATTATTAGTAGCGCGATGAGCATAAATGCGCGATGTGGGTTCAGCATCTTTAATTGCTTCGTAAAACTCCAAACTAGGCAGACTACGGGCAAAATCTAAAAAACCGCGATCGCTTATTGGTGGAAAGTCTCTCCCGTACCCCCCTAATGTTGCAATCCACTCTCCACCCTCAATTTTTGCCAAATAGCCTAATCTCGTACCTTTTGGCGGCGACTGAGAAATTAACATAACTTTCCAGTCCGATTTAAAACCTTCTGGTTGTTTATAACGGCGGGTTGCATAGCCCAAAAAAGGATTAATAATAGTTTCTGGCGGGGGAGTAAAGCCACATTCGCGTAACCAATTGGGTGCTTGAGAACGGCGACCACTAGCATCCACAACCAAGGAAGCTGCTAATTGTTGTGTGTTATCAATTGAACACAATGATACTCCAGTAATACGTGGCTCCCAAGGGTGTAAAAGTAGCCCTGTAACCCGATGCCCGTCTACAAAATGTACGTTGGTATAATTAGCCAACTGCTGCCTGATTGACCACTCTAATAACGGGCGCGAACAACTAACTGAGACCAGATCGGAGGAGAATTGAGAAGTTGCATTCCATCCCATCCGACTAAAATGATGAAACTCTCTCGTCCAATCTACAGATAAAGCTCCTCCCGCCCTTAATTTTTCTTCAATGTCGGGGAATAGTTCTCCTAAAATTCTGTAGCCTTTTGTAAACAGAATATGAGGCTGAACAGATTGCGGTACGCCTATCCGAGTGCTTGGCAAGTCGGGTAATTGGTCGGTTTCAACAATCGTCACTGAGGCAAAGCGGTCTGCAAGCACGCGGGCGCTCAATAGCCCGGCAATACTACCACCAATAACAATGGCACGGTCATTGATGCTACTTGAAGTCAACTTTTTATACCTCTATTTCTTAAAGGTTCCACTTCCTTGATAGTAATGTTATTTGCAAAAAAAACAGCCATGCGATCGCATGGCTGTTATCTCTAATTATTGCAGCTATTACTAGCGGCTAGACATTGCCAATCTATTATTAACTTCATCCCAATTCACTACATTCCACCACTGCTTGAGGTACTCTGCGCGGCGGTTTTGGTATTTAAGATAATAGGCGTGTTCCCACACGTCATTACCCATAATTGGGAAGTGTCCAGAAGACATGGGGTTATCTTGGTTAGGCGAACTTGTAATCTCTATTTTGCCGTCGTTAGTACGGACGAGCCAGACCCAGCCGCTACCAAATTGCTTTGTTCCCGCGTCGTTGAACTTCTGCTTGAAGCTTTCAAAGTCACCAAAGTTTTCGCTAATTGCTTGAGCAATAGCTCCAGTTGGCTCTCCCCCCGCGTTTGGAGCCATAATTTGCCAAAACATAGTGTGGTTTACATGACCGCCGCCATTATTGCGGACTGCGCCAGTAATGTCTTGGGGCAAACTATTCATATCCTTAATCAATTCTTCTGGGCTTTTTGATTGCAGTTCGGGATATTTTTCTACGGCTGCATTCAGGTTATTTACATAAGCCTGGTGGTGCAAGTCGTGATGCAGTTGCATCGTCTGAGCGTCAATGTACGGGTCTAAAGCGTCGTAATTGTAAGGTAAAGGCGAAAGTTCAAATGCCATTGTCAAAAAATCCTTTAGTAAGCTCTTTCCAAGCACAGAGCTATTTGCAAGCTTTAGAACCTATATTAAGCTTACTCTTTGATAGATTCACTAATAATCTACTACTGAAATAAATGTTAATAGTTTATTTTTAAGGTCAAAGCTCCCAATCGCTGCTCCAATCGACGTTTTAGCGCAATTATTACCTCAACTTAGCTTTCAGTAAAATTTGCCAGCTTAGGTAAGTAGGCAATTACCTTTTGCCTAAGTTTAGTATTATTTACTTGCTTAAAGCTGATGCTTGTGATACAGGGAGACAATTTTATCTGAGACTTGAGTGATACTCAAACCATCAGTACAAATTTCAATAGCATCAATGGCTTTTTGGAGTGGTGCAAGTTCGCGAGTGCTATCAGCGCGATCGCGCGCGGCGATGTTTTGTGCAAGCTGTTCTACCGTAATCTCAAGTTGTCCTTGTTGGTAAAAGTCTTGCTGACGGCGACGCGCTCGTTCTTGAACGGATGCTGTTAAAAATATTTTTAGTTCCGCATCAGGGAAAACATGAGTACCAATATCTCTCCCTTCAGCTACCAAGCCACCTTTAATTCCCCACTGCTGCTGTTGTTGTAGCAATGCCTGGCGTACCGCACTTTGAGAAGCGATCGCGCTCACATTAGCTGTAACTTCTAGGCTGCGAATGGCGCTAGTGACTTCTTCGCCATTAATCCAAACTCTTACCGGATTATCGAGTTGGGTACTGTTCGTAAGTTGAATAGAGCATTTACTAACTAATTCGGCGATCGCACTATAGTCATCAATTCCTATTGATGACTGCAAAACTAGCCAAGTTAACGCTCGATACATCGCCCCCGTATCGAGATAAACCAAGCCCAAAGCCGCCGCTACTTGCCTCGCCACCGTGGATTTACCCGCACCCGCCGGACCATCAATCGCCACAATTGGCTGGCGCGCTTTTAAAACTAAATTATCAATTAACCGCGTTTCTCCAACACGACAGGCGATCACCAGCAATCCCCCGTCTTCAATTTTCTCTAACGGCATCAAAGTATTAGGTTCTACTAATTCAATATATTCGACAACCACAGCTTTAACTATCGCCAATTCTTTCTTTACAATAACTTTCAATGTTTCACTATGGCGTTCTCCATCATCAAAAGCACCTTTAGCTTTCTGTAAGCTGCGATACAAGACTGCGGCTTGTTCTTTTTGCTCTAAAGTTAAATATTGATTACGGGAACTTTTGGCTAGTCCTGATGCGTCTCTTACCGTAGGACAAGTAACAATTTCTATCGGAAAACTTAAATCTCTCACTAGCCGTCGAATAATCGCCACTTGTTGAGCGTCTTTCTGCCCAAAATAAGCTTTATTTGGTTGAGCTAAGTTAAATAGCTGAGTAACAATTGTCGCTACCCCCTGAAAGTGTCCCGGTCTACTTTTTCCACACAAAACTGAGGTCATAGTTTCAGGAGGCAAAACTTGAGTGCGAGCCAAAAGTAATTGTTCCCCCTGCCTGCCTTGCTCTCCGGCTCCCAACTCCTCAGCTGTCGGCGCAAAAATTACATCTACTCCTGCTTGCTGACACAAATCGCGATCGCTATCCAAAGTCCGGGGATAACGTTGATAATCTTCAGTTGGGGCAAATTGCAGAGGATTAACAAAAATACTGACAATTACTAAGTCATTTTCGGATCTCGCCCGCGCAATCAAGCTTAAATGCCCGGCGTGCAATGCTCCCATCGTTGGCACTAAACCAATGGAACCAAAGGGACTATTTATTTCTCTCGATGGTTTGACCAACGAGTGATTTTTTGCTTGCAATAGACTTAAGTAGCAACGCAAAGCTGCAACTGTTGTAAACAGGCGCACCCAAATTTCCTCAGAATTTTTTTCTCACCCGTTAGTTTATCGCGTTGTTAAGGATAAAGGATGAGTAGAAGTTGTTAGCGCGCGTTGACGTAGTTTAGTGCAACCGCGCTATCAAGCAATTCATCCTTTAGTTGCCTTATCTACCCAATATTTCAAGTCTTACTGGTGCAACACCACTTTGCATAACTCCTACTATGCGGGCAGCACCAGCAGAAAGATCGATAATTCTTCCCCGAATGTGAGGGCCTCTATCAGTAATTCGCACGACTACAGAGCGACCATTTCGGACATTGGTTACTCGTACCTTTGTCCCAAAAGGTAAGCTGCGATGAGCGGCGGTTAAGGCATTTTGATTGTATTTCTCGCCATTTGCACTACGGCGACCATTAAAGCCAGGCCCGTACCAAGAAGCCATGCCATGAGAGCCTACTTTAACCGCTTGAGCAACAACTTGTTTGGCTTGCTTGACGATTTGCGGTTGCGGTAACCCAGTAACGGCGTTTAAGGGCGGCGCATTACCCAAAAGTCGGCGTAGACGATTGGTGACTTGCAAAGCGTCTACTGCTGGATCTTTGGTAGTGTCGGGTAATAGGGTTTCGGTGTTGATTTCAACTAATTCTTCGCCGTTGATTTGAATACCATAGCGATCGCTACTTTTCCAATTTACAGCGATCGCCCCAGCTTCCAAACTTGCTAGGTTTATTTGATTTAGCTTGGCTGCAACTCTTGTTGCCCGCCAAACTGGAGTATTGCTGTTTACTAGAGAGTTTTCTTTACTTAAAACCTTGCTTGTTTCTGTGGTTGCCACTTTAACTTGGGAGTTATTAATGGCTTTTTTCTTGCTGTTAAACTCAGTATTGGCACTCAAAAATGTTAAAACTGGAAGGTTTTGGATATAAATTGTTGCTGCTTGAGGGTTCGAGCCTGCTTCTTTATGGGGTTGAATCCTAGCAATTACCGTACCATCATCTACTTGATTTTTTACTGGGGACTGGTACTCACCAACTTTTACAACCTGCAAAGATTCTTTGGCGCTGGTGCTAGAAGTAGATGTTAGTTGGCTGTCTCTTGATTCAACTACCTTTGCTATTTGAGCTTGGCTGGCTAATGGTATCGCCAAGGTAGTTATTAGCAGGGTAGTAGCCGTCCACAAAATTTGTTTGTTCATGTATCCGTTATATTGACAGTTTGCAGTTAAGTCAGTCATGGAGATATTGCTTTTGAGCAATTATGTATAGGCTCCAAACTCGGACTCGTTATGTCTTTATTTCTTGATTAACAACTGCAACAGATTAACATGAAGGTTTTAGGTTGGGGATCAGTGATATAAGGCAAAAGACACAAATTTAATCTATACTTTTGACGGAGGACCATGGAGTAAACGCAGACTAGGCAAATGTTTGCCAGCTTGTACGACCTTTTTCAGAATTACAAGATATTTACAAAACTTTACAAAACTTATGGCAATTTTGGCACTGTGATGATTTGCTCGTTGCTCTTTAGACTGATTGAATGACTAGATAAATTAAAAATTAATAAAACTTGTAAAATACATTGCGGACGCGCGATCGCAACTAAGGCAGTTTCGTTTTTATGGATTATCGAGAAGCAGGGGTAGATGTTGAAGCTGGGAGAGCGTTTGTAGAGCGGATACGAACTTTAGTTCACAGCACCCACAGACCAGAAGTAATTGGGGGATTGGGTGGGTTTAGCGGCTGTTTTCAACTACCTGGGGGCTTCACAGAGCCAGTTTTAGTTTCTGGAACTGATGGGGTAGGGACGAAGTTAAAGTTAGCTCAAGTTCTCAATCGTCATCATACTGTAGGCATTGATTTAGTGGCGATGTGCGTAAACGACGTACTAACAACCGGGGCAGAGCCTTTATTTTTCTTAGATTATTTAGCCACAGGCAAGTTACAAAGCGAACAACTAACTGAAGTAGTTACTGGAATAACTAACGGATGCAAAACGGCTGGGTGCGCTTTATTAGGAGGTGAAACTGCGGAAATGCCTGGGTTTTATCAACCAGGAGAGTACGATTTGGCGGGTTTTTGCGTGGGCATTGTCGAAAAAAGCCGGATGCTGGACAGATCCCACGTAAAAATAGGCGATATAGCGATCGCTTTAGCCAGCGACGGCTTGCATAGTAATGGTTTTAGCTTAGTCCGCAAGATTGTTGATGAAAGTAAATACGACTGGAGCGATCGCATTGATGAGATTGGTGGTAGTTGCAGCTTAGGGGAGGTATTTCTTACTCCGACACGGATATACGTCAAATCCGTGCTTGCAGCCCTTGCTAAGGGGCTAGAAATTCACGGTATGGCTCATATTACGGGTGGAGGATTGCCAGAAAACCTACCTCGTTGCCTAGGAGAGCATCAATCCATACAAATAGATTGTACTAAATGGGCAATTCCACCAATATTTAACTGGTTGGCTGAAGTTGGCTCTGTTAGTAATGCAGCAATGTTTAATACTTTTAATATGGGAATTGGTTTTGTATTGTTAGTACCGCCAAATCAAGCAGGGCAAGCTATTGAGTGGTTTAATTCCCAAGAAATTGCCGCCTATGCTATTGGCAAAGCGATCGCTGGAACGGGTAAGTTAGAAGGAATACAAGACATTGCATAAATTCTCTCAACCCAACCTAACGGGTGCTTGTAAACAAGTTTGAGCTAATAATTTTTTTGAAAGCAGAAATAGAGTCAAACAAGCAAGCTGTTATCTAGTATGAACAACAGCTTGCCTGCATTTTCACAACAAGTATTTAGGGGGCAATAACTACAACAGCTTTTTTAAAACGCAAAGGTAGTTATTTTCAGCTATTATACAAAGTTGCGACTTCTCGAACGTTTGCGTCGAATAGCGATTACTGAAGGACGTGGTGCGCTCAAGGCATTACCCTTAATGTTACTTGGCCAATTACTACCGCGCGGGACAGTACGATTTTGAGTGAACAAAGTACCGTCCAAGTTCAACATCTCAATATCGCGATTGAGAGTAACTTGGGGACTAAATGGACAATCTTCGTCAGGGTGCTGAATGGCGATAATCAGCTTTCGGTAATTTTAAATAGTTCTCCCGAAGGTTGAGCATCATTTATAGCGCTAGTATATTTGGAAACAACAAAAATCTTGGAATCAGGATAACCATCGCTTCCTGGTGCGCCATCTGTATAAGCAATAAATACGTCTTTAGTCCAAGGATGCACTTCCAGATCTTCAGGACGTGCTGTTGGTGTTGCTCCAACTAAGTTAGCAGCCCGCACCTTGAGTTGTATAAAAGTCCGATAGCCGCTTGTTGCGGTAGTCTGGCAAAGCATCTGCCTCGCCAAAAGAGGTCGTTGCACCACTAGAATTGACAACGGAGTTGATAGTAACAGATAAAGCACCGCCATCGGTCGTTTGACCTGCTACTCCATTGCGTATGGGTAAGCGTACAAGTCCGTTGTTAGTAGCTTTACCTAGTTGAGCAATTTCTGTAGCCGCAATACTAGAGGGAATATTTGGGCTAGTTTTAGTGTCAAGTTCAAGGGGAATCCATCTACCCGTACCATTAGGTTGATAGTGAGCGGCATAAAGAGTTCCAGACTCAAATAAAGCACTGTTATTTTTATCTTTAGGATCGGTTACTCTACCCGCACTTACATACTTATAAGTATGCCCACCCCGGCGATCGTCACCCATATAAGCAACTAATTTTTTGCCTCGCTCCACGCGCATAGTAATGTTCTCGTGGCGGAAGCGACCTAAAGCTGTATGCTTGCGGGGGCAATAATCAGGGTCATTGGGAGCAATTTCAACCATCCAGCCGTATTTTTCCCCTACCATGCCAAATTCTGCTCCAGTAGTCCCGGTAATGTATCCCGTTTGAGTGCCATCTGGTTTTACCGCTTCTTGCACCCCTACAAAAAAGGCTGTGCTGGCTTGGAAATTTTCTTCTGCGGACATAATTGTTCCCCAAGGTGTGGTTCCACCAGAGCAATTGTGTCCTGTGCCAATAACTTTATTCCCTAAACCTAATAGGGAATACTTGAGCCGCCGCAGGTTCAGTTCCAATTAAATAATTTTGGCCGCCCTACTGGTAACTTTTAGTCCCCCAAGAAGTGACGCTTTGGTAAGCGTCCGTACGTTCGCTGTTGATGCCTAAGCCTGAAAGCGTGTGAATGCGTCGATTTTTGGGATCGCTACAGTAAAGCGCCCACCGCGAATTTTTCTAGAAATTCGTAGAATCGAGCCGCCCATGTTGTACAAAAATTACCCTAGCAGCGTGCGATCTTTGGTAGTTGGGGTGTAACCAATAATTGAAGTAAATGATTCGGGAAAACAAGCTAAATCTGTTGGTGACCCTGGTGCTAGGGCGCTAATTGGATAAGACACATATTCGTGATTTACCCACAAATAGCCATCGTTGTTGCCACGGATCAGTAGCAGCCTTTAATACGTTTTCTGCCTCAATGCCTGTAGCATAAGCTAATAAGCACTTAAGCTGCAATATGATGGTTATTCCCTTTATTTTTGATCTTGCGATGCCATTCAATTACTAACTCGCCTTGATTTAACAGCCTATCCAGTAGTAGCTTCAATTCATCTACT